>CAZJZA010000005.1:0-22758 GCA_964550355.1 uncultured Halobacteriales archaeon | reverse complement strand
CCCAGCTCTGGCCCGAGTGGCGGGCCCGGATCGGCCTCGCCGCCAGCGACGAGGATTTCGATCGTATCAGCCATATTGCCAGCCAGTCGATGATCGGGTTTAACCCTTGTCTTTTCCGGGAACAACAGGGCCGAAAACCCTCCGAAAACCGATCGCTTCGCGTCGATGGGATTGGACAAGCTTTTCGGCTTCTGTCGAATACCCGCAGGTAATGGGACTTGAAGAGGAGATCGAGGCACTCGAGGAGGAGATTGCCGAGACTCCGTACAACAAGTCCACCGAAGCACATATCGGCCGACTCAAGGCCAAACTTGCGGAGAAACGCGACAAACTCGAGACCCAACAGGATTCGGGAAGCGGTGGAGGGGGATATGCTGTCGAACAGACCGGCGACGCGACGGTCGCGCTCGTCGGGTTCCCAAGTGTCGGGAAGTCGACCCTGATCAATGCCCTCACCAACGCCGAAAGCGAAGTCGGAGCCTACGACTTTACCACTCTCGACGTCTACCCGGGAATGCTCGACTATCGCGGCGCAAATATCCAGTTGCTCGACGTTCCCGGACTCATCGAGGGTGCAGCAGGGGGCCGGGGAGACGGCCGAGAAGTGCTCTCGGTCATCAGAACGGCCGATCTCGTGGTCTTCATGCTTTCGGCTTTCGAGATCGAACAGTACGAGCCACTCGCCGAGGAGATCTACCGGAATAATATTCGACTCGACACTGACCCACCCCCCATCACCGTCCGGAAAAAGGGCAAAGACGGAATCGACGTCAACGCCTCCGCAGATCTCTCACTCGATGAAGCGACGATCAAGAGCGTCCTGCGAGAACACGGGTACGTCAATGCCTCCATCACAATTCGAGGCGATCCCGATATCGACGATCTCGTCGACGGGATTATGGACAACCGCGTCTATCTCCCCTCGCTCACGGTCGTAAACAAGGTCGATCTCATCGATCCGTCATATGCGGAGACGATGCGGGAGAAACTCCGAGGCCACGGAATCGACCCAGACGAAGCGATCTTCATCAGCGCAGAAAAAGACCGTGGCCTCGATACCTTGACCGAGCGGCTCTGGGAGGAACTCGGCCTCATCCGAATTTACATGGACAAACCCGGGCGGGGCATCGATTACGAGGACCCGCTGGTACTGCGTTCCGGTGAGACCGTCGATGATGCGCTCTCGAAACTCGGAGGAAGCTTCGACGAACGGTTTCGCTTCGCTCGCGTAACTGGACCGAGCGCCAAACACGACGCACAACAGGTCGGTCGCGATCACGTGTTGCAGGACGAGGACGTAATCCGCATTGTGGCTCGCCGTTGAGCACCCCTGATTCCTCCGTTGGTCCTCCGTTGTCGAGCATCTTCGGTTCCGTCGTTGTAACCTCCGGTTTTTTCTGGCGTTATTCGAGAAGTTCAGTCGGGGCGTCTCCGAAGGCTTCCAGTGCCTCTTTTTCGATCGGATGGAGTTCACCGGGAATTACGAGAAGATGGGGTGGTGAGCCGAACGTTTCCTCGGCGAGAACGTCGAGCCGATTAGCGTGCACGACGGGCTCGGGGCTTCCAGCTCGTCCGACAACGACCCCAAGTACATCCCCGTGCCAGTACTGGGAAAGAAGATTCGCTGCATGGGACCCGGTCAAGAGCTCCTCGGATTCGACTTTGATGTCAAGATACGCGATCGTGTGCAGCCCGCGCTGCCGGTTGGCTTCGATCGTCTCGATGACGGAGTCGGGGACGCCTTCCCCACCGTGGGCCCACGGAAACGGAATAGTCGTTGATTTCCCGAACCGGTAGTTCTGGAGTCCAGTCAGGCCGCTCGCAGCAGTCTGGACCGTCGGACCGTGAACGATCCGGGTTTCGATCCCGCGTTCGTGAGCCCGGAGGCGAAGATCGACGTGGGTCGTTGAAACCGTGGGATCACCGGCCGTGAGAAAGACTGCCCGGCCCTCTTCGGCACCATCCAAGATCGGAGCCGGATCCTGTTCGACACCGGACCGATCTCGAACCTCTATCGACACGTCGTGATAGGTCTCTAGATCCTCGACGGTGGCCCCAACAAGCTTGCTCGTGTAAAACTCGGCAAAGACGGCCTCGGCGTCCCGAATCGCGTCTTGCCCTTCGACCGTGACCGAGCGCTCGTCGTACAATCCCAATCCCACGAAGGTGAGCATACCTCGTTTCGGATGGGAATATGGGTAGGTGTTTCGACCCCGGGAAAAACGCCATTTGTAAGCCAGCCCAGTGCACACTGAATACCATGTCAGTCCCCTGTGTTCGAGTCGAGCGATCGGCAGGCGAGTCGACCCGGAGGCAACTCGCCGAGGCCGGGTTACTCGCCGAGCAGTGGGACCTCGACGTGGAGGACGAGTACGTCTTTATTCCGATTACCGATTCAGCTGGGGCTCCACGAGAGTTGACAGTCATTCCCCACGACCCGCCCCAGCGAGAGACCCAGACGATGCCAGCCGACATTCTCGGTGAGGAGCCGAGCTACGAGCGACTCGGCGACTTGGCCATTATCCACGAGGACGATCCCAGCCGCGCCGAACAGATTGCAGCGGCCCTCTGGGAATCAGATCTCCCGATCGAGGGAGTTCTCAATCGGGCATCGAAGATCAAGGGACAGACCCGAACACGTGACTGGGACGTCCTCCGGGGATCGAGTACCCAAACGGTCCATCGCGAGTACGGATCCGAATTCGCCCTCGATCTCGATGCCGTATACTTCTCGCCACGCCTCGCGACCGAACGCCACCGCGTCGTCCAACAAGTCGAACCTGACGAGCAGGTCTTCGACATGTTCGCCGGTGTCGGACCGTTCGTCATTCCGATGGCCCAGCGAGACGCAACCGTCGTCGGCACAGACGTCAACGAGACGGCTAGTGGCTACCTCCGGGAAAACGCCCGCCGAAATGGTGTCGAAGAACAGGTGACCGGTATCGTGGGCGATATCCGAGATGTCGCCCCTGACTACGAGAACTGGGCCGATCGGATCGTGATGAACCTCCCCCACTCGGCCCAGGAGTTTCTCGACTCGGCCGTCCAGATCGCCGGCGAGCGAGCGGTCCTGCATTATTACGACATTCAGCACGAGTCCGCCCCGTTCGAGCCAGGAGAAATCGCCATTCGGGACGCGGCCGAACCCACCTACGAGGTGTCTGTCCTCACCCGGCACGAAGTCAGGACGTACGCACCTCACGAGGAGAACGTCGTTCTTGACGTCGAACTCACCCGCCTCTAACCTGCGAAGTAGCCAATTCGATCCCGGTGCTTGCCGTCGATCTCGACCGATCGCAAGTCTTATTCCTCCACTGCGAATACGGAGCACTGTCTGCGCCGGTGTAGCTCAGACTGGTAGAGCGAATCCTTCGTAAGGATTAGGTCAAGGGTTCAAATCCCTTCACCGGCTTACCCTATATGTTCAAAGCCGGAACGACATTTACGCCCAATCTCGGTCTTTTTTTTTTATATCGGATACCCAGTTTTCGTATTGGTACCATAGTGTTAGGCCGGTATTTCGCCACTTGGCGGTAGATCGCGGGAAAATGCGTCGGTGAAAAATTCCAATCTGAAGAAATACGGACTTTACCATTCTGTCGAAAACCGAAGTAGATGACCAACGTTTTCCCCCTTACCAGCGTTATACCTGTATGCCCACCTGCCTGAATTGTGGTTCAGCGGTGACCGAAGCCTACGTTAGAGTCTTCGCTCCGAACGGGGAAACTCAACCTCGAGTGTGCCCAAACTGCGAAGACCTGATCCGAGAGAAAGGCAGCGTTCGGGAGAAGCATAATTAATCCGCACCCGATAATTGGGTGTCTTCGCCAAGTCAACTACCTTACCCACCCGTTTACTTCGATCCGCTTGAGGAAGCAGACTTCGCCCAACCGCTACGTTTTGTTGAAAACGAGGGTAATAGGCCAGATGTCCGATTAGGCTCAAAGCGAGCGTAACGGCCAGGAAAAAATCCCAATTCCGGCTATCGCCAGCTTATCGCCCGTTTGCGTGTTCGGGTTGGCCACGCCGGTGGTCGTTTTCAGATTCCTCTCCGTCTTCCTCATCATCGGTTTCTTCATCGTCCTCACCCGCTTCAACTGAATCTGCTTCCGTATCAGAACCCTCGGTCAAGTTGTCCGCGTCAAAATCGAAGTCTTGGGATTCGGTCTGGTTTTCGACGTGGTCTTGATCTCGGTCCTGTATCCGATCCTTTTGTCCGTTCGCGTTCGCGTTTTCGGGTGGACCATGTCGGTCGTCGGATTCACTGTCGTCCTGGCTATTTGCGAACGATGGTGGTCCGTTTTGTGCCGTTTCAGTCTCCATCTCCGTGTTCTGGTTGGCGTGTTCGGGCGGGCCACGCTCGTCGTCGGCCGCGGATGGATTATTCTCGTGGACGAACGCCGAGATTTCCTGACCGAGCGGTCCATCGACCCCGGTGCTCTTCAAGAAGTTGATGAACCGTCCGAGGTCCTCTGCAAAGTCATTGTTCGGGTTCGCATCCGTAGCGACGGTGAGATCGGCGGTCGTCGTGGCGGTCTCGTTGTCAGCCGTCGCGGTGACGGTCACCGTAACGTTCTGCGTCGGTGCTGGAAGCGCGACCGTCCCATTCTCGGCCGTATATGAGCCGGTGTAGGTGTAGTTCTCGCTTTCGACCGCTACTTCGGCGCTATCGACGTATTCCCCGCCATCCATTACGGCGATGGTAACGGCTCTTTCAGCGTCCTGGGACGCCGAAACCGTTAGCTCCGTCCCGGAAAGCGTGATAGAGTCCATGGCAGTCAAGTTTTCGTACTCGGCGGTGAGGGACACGTCAACCGACGTATCCGGAACCGGGAGAGCAATCGTGCCGTTCTGATCCGTGACGTACTCGCCAACTCCGTCGTAGGTTTCGTTTTCGCCGACTGCGACCGTCACAGTCGCGTTCTCGACCGGGTCATCGTACTGGGTGACCCACGCGGTCGCGGAGCCGTCCTCGTGCTGTTCGACATCGAGGATCAGTGACTCACTCAGAGGGACGAAGGTCGCCGTCTCCGTGACGGTCGTATTCTCGTATTCCACGGTTAACTCGACGTCAACGGTTTCGTTCGGAGCGGGAAGGGTGGCCGTTCCGTTACTGTCGAGCGCGTAGGACTCGTTTGCCGAATAATTGCCCGAAGCGTTCACAAGAAGCGTCCCGTTTTCGACCGCTGTTCCGTCATGGGTTGCAGAAACGACGGCTTCACCTGTGTCCGGTTGCTGTTCGACTGCGACCGAGAGCGACGAATCGGCTGCGGCCCCCATCGCCGGGACCATCACGGCAGTGACGAGGAGGAGGGCAGCGACCATCGCAATAGTGCGTGTCCGATTCGGTATCATCGTCCCCTCGTTTCCAGGCGA
Source organism: uncultured Halobacteriales archaeon (assembly GCA_964550355.1). Taxonomy (GTDB): domain Archaea; phylum Halobacteriota; class Halobacteria; order Halobacteriales; family Halobacteriaceae; genus Halodesulfurarchaeum. The sequence continues at coordinate 17,382 of CAZJZA010000005.1, read as the reverse complement.
TGTCCATAATACCAAGAGAGCGTCCGGACGAATTCATGCACATTCGGCCGAATTAAGCGCATTTAATCCAGATTATCGGAGGAAACCAAACAAGCGTCGGCGAAGAGTTACCGACTACGATGAATACACGTCTCGAATTTCGTTGAGAGTTGGCTCGATTCGGTGCACGTCTCCAGTTGCTTGTTGGGCGCTTTTCGTATCTTTCAGCCCGAATCCGGTCGAAACGCTCACCACCGTTTCATCGCGTTCGATGATACCCTCCGTTATCGCTCCTTTCACGCCAGCCAGCGCCGTTGCTCCGGCCGGTTCGGTATAGATCCCTTCGGTGCTTCCAAGGAGCGTCTCGGCGGCGAGGATGTCCTCGTCCGAGACGAGAACGCTCGTTCCACCGCTCTCCTCGAGTGCCCGGACCGCCTTTCTGGTATTTCTGGGCCACCCGACCGCGATGCTGTCCGCGAGAGTGTCGGGCCGTTCTGAGGTATCAGCGTTTCCGTGGAACGCATCGTGAATTCCAGCCGCGCCCTCTGCTTGCACACCCAACATTTTCGGCGTGTCATCGACGTACCCGAGTTCGGCGAACTCCCGAAGCCCCTTCCACGCCCCGGCGATCGTACATCCATCGCCCATCGAAAAGGCGACCCAGTCGGGGATCCCGCCACGGACACTCGTTTGTTCGGCGATTTCGTGACCCACAGTTCGCTTCCCTTCGACCTGAAAGGGGTTGATCGCCGCGTTCCGGTTGTACCAGCCGTATTCGTCGGTCACGACCATACTGAGGTCGTAGGCCTCGTCGTAGCTCCCCTTAACGGCGAGCACGTCGGCTCCGTATACGAGCGGTTGGGCGAGTTTTTCCGCTGGAGCGTCCCCAGGAACGAATATTCTGGCGTCGAGCCCGCCACGGGCGGCATAGCCCGCTAGCGATGCCGCAGCGTTGCCGGTCGACGCGCAGGTCACGATCTCGTTCCCGGCGTACCGAGCTTTCGTTACCGCGATGCTGGTCGCCCGGTCCTTGAGACACCCGGTTGGGTTCCGGCCGTCGTCTTTGACGAGTGTTTCGACGCCCAATTGCTCGCTGAGATTCGGGGCCTCCAGCAACGCAGTCCCCCCTTCACCGAGGGTCACGATTTCCGCGTCGTCGTGGACCGGTAGGAACGCCTCGTACTTCCACTGGCTGTCGATCGAGCCGTCGAGATTGGCGTCGAATCGGTCGGCGATCACGTCGTACTCGTACGTTACTTCGAGAATCCCGCGCACACCGACGTGATTCGGGCAGGTGTACATCTCGCGGTCCGGATCGTAGGTCTCACCGCAGAGCGGACACTCGAGGGCCCGAACATGGTCCATCGCCATGGATCGACCTTGCCGGGGACGGGCCTTTGCTCTTCGCCTCCGTACTACTGTCTTTGATCAGGACTCCACGCCGTCGCTGTTGACGGTGACCTGTACGGTCCGAGATCGCGGCCCGTCACACTCGACGAGCAGGATTGATTGCCACGTCCCTAGTTGCAGTTCCCCGTCCCGAACCGGCACCGTTTCGCTGGGACCAAGCAGCATGGCCCGAACGTGGCTATCGGCGTTGTTGTCGATCTCGTCGTGGGCCCACCCGGAGTCGGGCACGAGATCCGACAGGGCGCGTTCGAAATCACCCAGTAACCGTCGTTCGGCCTCGTTGATGGTCACGCCAGTCGTCGTATGTCGACTGAATACCGTCACCGTCCCCGTCGCGCCCTCGAGGATTTCCGATCGAACTTGGTCGGTGATGTCCCGCACCTGGAGCCGATCATCGGTGGATACAGTGAACGTCCCCATACATTCGCATTCACGGTGGAAGGACAAAATTGGCACTGCCGATTGGGCCCTCCAAAAACGCCACTACAAAAGCGACTCAGTCCCGCGAGAACGTCCCAGGTACCCACTCGCCGTCGAACTCCTCGTGGGTGAACGGGAGGGCATCGTCGCCAACGTAACTCGCCACGAGTTGCCCGTCACCTTCGAGGTAATACTTCGTGGTAGTGAGTCCTTTCAGGCCGACCGGACCGCGGGCGTGAATTTTGCCCGTGCTGATGCCGACCTCCGCGCCCAGTCCGTACCGGAAGCCGTCCGCAAACCGGGTCGAGGCGTTGTGAAACACGCTCGAGGCGTCGATGCTCTGCATGAACTGACTCGCGGCGTCGGCGTCTTCGGTGACGATCGACTCGGTGTGTTTCGAGCCGAAGGTGTTGACGTGATTGATAGCCGTCTCGAGGGAGTCCACCACCTTGATCGAAATGATCAGATCGCCGTATTCGGTCTCCCAATCCGCTTCAGTGGCTGGCTCCACGTCGACGATTTCTCGCGTGGCTTCGTCCCCGCGAATCTCGACGCCCGCGTCTTCGTACCGTTCGACAATGTCGGGCAGGTAGTCCGCGGCGACCTCCTCGTGGACGAGGAGGGTCTCGACGGCATTACAGACTGCCGGATACTGGACCTTGGCGTCGAACGCGATGTCGACACCCATCTCGAGATCTGCGTCGTCGTCGACGTAGACGTGACAGACACCCTCGGTGTGGCCGAGCACCGGAATTTTCGTGTTTTCCTGGATGTACCGGACGAACTCGGTACTCCCCCGTGGCATGAGGAGATCGATTGCATCGTCCATTTCGAGCACGGCGTCGACCTCCTCGTGTGCCTCGATAAGTTGGGCCCAGCCCTCGGCGATGTCGGCTGTGACCTCATCGATGATCTCGTAAAGCACCCGGTTCGAATGGGAGGCCTCGCTACCACCTTTCAAGATGACGGAATTCCCCGATTTGAGACTGAGCGCGGCGATCTGCACCAACGCGTCCGGACGCGACTCGAAGACGCTGCCGATGACTCCAATGGGAACCGCTACCTTGTACAGTTCGAGATCCTCGTCGAGTTCCCGGGCCGAAAGCGTTTTCCCCAGCGGGTCTTCCTGATCCGCCACGCTGCGGACCATCTCTGCGATACTCTCGAGTTTCGTCTTATCGAGTTTCAGCCGATCGACGAGCGCCTGACTGTACTCGCCAGCTTCCAGCATCGCTTCTGCCTCGGTGATGTCTTTTTCGTTCGCCACAAGAATCTCATCTTCGTGAGCCAGTACGGCATCGGCGATGGCTTGAAGCCCGTCACTCCGGGTCTCATTCGAGGTCTGAGCGAGTTCCAGAGCCGCGTCCTGTGCCGCCTTAACCGTGGCTACAGTTTCTTGTTCACTCATTTGAATCGTCCTCCGTGGAGGCATTTGGACCGTTGACGGGGAGGAATATCGTTCCGACCGCTTTGGCGGTGGCGATCTTCTCAAGAATGTCTGCTTCGGTCGACTCGGCGATGATTGCCGGAATGCCGTGTTCGTTCGCTTCCCTGGCACCCTGGACCTTCGTCCTGATCCCGCCGAATTCCGCCGTCGAACTCTCTTCGACGAGTTGCTGGACTGCCCCGTAGTTCCGACCCACGGCATCGATCTTCTCCGCTTCGGGATCCTCCTTCGGATTGCCCGTGTACACACCACCAACGTCAGTGAGCGTGACGAGGAGGTCTGCGTCCACGCCGACGGAAACCGATGCGGAGATCATGTCGTTGTCGCCAATTTTGATCTCTTCGATCGCAATCGCGTCGTTCTCGTTGATGATTGGAATGACCCCCCAATCGAGCAGTGTCTCGACGCTGTTCCGGAAGTTCGAAAACCGGTCCGAATCGACGAGGTCCTCCTGGGAGAGCAAGATCTGGGCGATTTTCTGATCGTATCGTTCGAAACTCTCCGTATACCGGCGCATGAGATGACTTTGGCCGACCGTCGAAGCCGCCTGCATGTCTTCGACCGTTTCGGCCGGTTGATCGACCCGGCCCTTGCCGGCCCCGATCGCTCCCGAGGAGACGAGGATGACTTCCTTGCCTCGTTCCCGAAGGTCCATGATGTCATTGACCAACTTATCGAGTTTCTCGTCGTCGACGTTCGAGGACGAGTCGGTCAACGAATTCGTCCCAGCTTTGACGACGACGCGCTCGGCCTCGGCCGCGAGCCGGCGGGTTTCCGCTACCGCTTTTTCCGATGGAGTCTCGTTCATTGTGAATCCTTTGCGAGTTCTTCGGACCGATTCGCTGCAGCCCCGACGGCTGCATTGAGTGTTTCAGTTACGTCACTGTCCCACAGCACCTCCATTCCTTCGATCGTAGTTCCACCCGGCGTGGCCACCGAGTCAATGAGCGCCTCGAGGTCGCGATCGGATTGCAGCACGGTCTCCGCTGCCCCTTTGAACGTTTGGGCAGTGAGAACCCGCGCATCAGCCTCGTCGAGGCCACGTTCGACACCTGCCTCCTGCAATGCTTTGATCAGGTAGTACACAAAGGCTGGGCCACTCCCGTTGACGGCCGTCGCAACGTCCATGTTGGACTCCGAAATCTCCACAAATTCGCCGAGGTCGGCGAGCAATGCCTCGACATCGCTGCCGGCCCCTTCCGTGACCGCACAGGCCATCGTCCCCGTTTCCGCCGCGAGGTTCGGCATCCCTCGAACGACGGTCGCGTCGGTCCGGGATTCGAGGAAGTCCGTGGGAACACCCGCGGCAAAAGAGAGCAGCGTCTGTTCGGGGGCAAGATCGAGATCTTCGAGCACTGCACCCACCGAATTCGGTTTGACCGCGATGACGACGACAGACGCCTCGGAAGCGACGTCGAGATCCGTCGTCGTCCGGTCGGCGGCGTCCTCGACCCGTGCCAGGGCCTCCTCGCTCACGTCACACGCCGTTATTGAGTGGGAACCGAAGCGTGCCAGCCCCTCGATGACGGCACTTCCGAGGTGCCCACAGCCAATGATACTTACGTCAACCATTCTCTGTGTACAGGTCTCGTTACTGGGGAATATACAAACTTCGAACTCGTTCCCGACTGAACTGGGTAGTATTACGCCGAAACCCACTTTCGGACGTTCGCAAGCCGGTGTTACTCCAGTCAAGCACCCGTGACAGTTACGACAGTCATGCACCCGTGACAGTTACTACTGTCGAGCACCCGTGACAGACCAGTCCGCATCGAGACGTTCGACAGGGTGAGGCGGATCCGATGTGGCCTTTAGTGCTCCGATCTGGGAGACACACGACGTTCCACTGGCCACGACGTCGTCCTTCTGGCCCTTTTTCAATTGTGGCTCGAGATCCCCACCCACTGCCATACTCAACTCGTAGAACTGCTGTTTGTACCCGAAGCTCCCGGCCATTCCACAACATTCGACGTCGGTCGTCGAGACCTCATATCCCAATGATTCGAACGTCTCGATAGTTGGTGCTTCCACGCCGACGGTCCGCTGTTGACAGTTGCTGTGAAAAATCACGTTACCGGCATCAAACTGCTCCGGGTCGGCCAGGTCAGAGAGTCGCGGTGCGAGGAACTCCAACAGTTCTTCGCTTCCATCGGCAATACGGCTAGCCGTCTCATCGGGGAGGAGTTTTGCGAACTCGGACTGGAACATGGCGACGTCGCTCGGCTCGATCACGACGACCGGCCGATTCGCCTCGATGACCGGTTCGAGAGCCTGGCCAACTTCGTGTGCCTGTTTCTCCGCAGTCGAGATCATCCCCTGTGAGAGCGGTGCTCGGCCCGAGGGGAGCACCGGGGAGAGGGAAACTTCGAAGCCCAACGCCTCGAGGACGCGAACCGCAGATCGGCCGCGTTCGGGGAGGAGATAATTCGTATACAGGTCGTTGAAAAGGTGCACCGTGTCCCTCCCACCGGTCACGGTACTCCCACCGCGCCTGTCCCACCACGCTTCAAGCGTTTTCTCAGCAAATTGAGGGAGCGGTCGCCGACGATCGATCCCGAAAAAGGATTCGAGGCCCCTATCTACGCCCGGCAGGGAAAGAGCCCAGTTCGAGAGCGGCGAGAGCGCCGATCCAATTCGCAACACCGAATCGATATTTCCGAAAAATCGCTTCTGTCGATCGAGCCCCGCCGGTTCTTCGTCGGGGGTGAGTGGGGCGATTAGATGATCGACTGCATCTGGGGCGGCTCCACGGTTTTGCCGATCACGGACGACCGTATTGATCCACGGGATGTCGATCTTCACGGGGCAGTTATCCACACACCGCGAACAGGCAGTACAGAGATCGTTGAACTCGCTCGTGGCCTCGGTTCCAGAAATACCGGCCACCCAACCCGTCCCGATGCCGCCCGAGTAAGTATCACCGCCGAAGGCGTGGCCACCGACATGCTGGAAGTTCGCACAGGAGTTCAGACACGCGCCACACCGGATGCAATAGAGGGTCTCGCGAAGTTGTGGATCTTCCCGCATCGCCATGCGACCGTTATCGAGCAAGACGAGATGGAATTCCCGGTCCGATCCTTTCTCGGTCGTTCCGATTGGGGTATCAGGCTGGTCGAAGTCAATCTGGGGTGTCTCGACCGGCGGCGTGAGCAGGGACACGTACTGGGAAATGTCCTGCCCCGTCGCCGATCTCGCGATAAGTTCCACGAAGGGGTGGAGGTCTCCGATCGATGGAAGGAGTTTTTCGACTCCGGCGACGGCGACGTGGATATCCGGGACGACGGCTGACTTCCGGGCGTTTCCCTCGTTGGTGACGAGGACGATCGTTCCGCTCTCGGCGAGCACGAAATTAGCCCCAGTGATACCCACGTCCGCTGCCTGAATGCGTTCTCCGAGATACGATCTCGCGAAGGTCGTGAGTTCGGCCGGCGTTTCGAGCGGAGTTTCAGGATCGAACGTCTCGTTGAACAATGACGCGATTTCCTCGCGGGATTTGTGCAGGGCCGGCCCGACGATGTGGGACGGCGCCTCGTCGGCGAGTTGGACGACGAATTCCCCGAGATCGGTCTCGTAGACGTCCGCACCTTCGCGCTCGAGGTGCTCGCGAAGCCCGATTTCTTCGGTCGTTATCGATTTCGACTTGACCACCGTTTTCCCGGATTGGAATCCCAAGACGTCCTCGACGTACTGGTTGGCCTCCGATGCGTCTTTTGCCACGTACACCTGGCCACCGTTCGATTCGACCTGTGATCGGACCGTCTCGATCAGGAAGGGAAGCTGCTCGATCGCCTGCTCCTTGATTTCCCGGGCGGCCGTTCGATACCGCTCGTACTCCTCGAAGTCGGCTATGGCCTCGTAATGCTGGTCGTTGTGATGTGACACTTGCTCGCTGAGTGCCCTCCCTTCAGTCGCGAGAACCTCCCGGATACGTGCGGCAGTTTCTCCTCGCGATTCGCTCGTCATCGGTCGGTCACCACGAGCACGTGGACTTCGCTCGGGCCGTGGACACCCTGGATCGTGGCTCCCATATCCGCGGTTGCACTCGGCCCAGTTGCCAGCACGCCGCTTGTTGATCCATCGGCAAACTCCCCTTCCAACCTGTCGAAGGCCCCCTCAAGATCGGGAACAATATCACTCTTGGCAAGCACCGAAATGTGTCGCTCCGGAAAAAGACTCACCAGTTCGTCGCCCGCAGGGCTGGATTCGATGAACACGGTCCCGAGCGATCCAATGCCGAAACTCGCAGCGGTAATCCCAGTTCTCGCGACTTGGAGGGCCGAGGGTGCCGGTGACAGATCGATTGACGAGGAATCAAGCGAGACACCGTTGAGTGGAATTTGTACGCCGACAGCCGGGGTCTCGAGAGTCTCGGAAAGTGCCCTCTCGAACTCGGCCGCAGTCGTCCTCCTCACGGTGCCATCGTGGGCTTCGACCGCTACTTCGAAGGCCCCGACGTCGGCTTCCGGTTCCATACCCTGCGATTTGGGAGCCCGGTATATCGGCGTTGTGCAAGGGCTAGAGAACGAGCACCGGGATATTTGATGGTCTCGTGAGAAGTGACACTCTACGGGAGGCCAATGTCAAACGATACCCCGAAACATGGGATGGGCGATTCAGGGCCCGAAGACGAGGAGGGTGAACCACTGACGACCAATTCAGGAGAACCGGTACCGGACAACCAGAATTCGAAAAGCGCCGGTCCCGAGGGCCCGCTTCTCATGGAGGACTACCACTACCTCGAGAAGATGGCCCAGTTCAACCGGGAGGAGATCCCCGAGCGCATCGTGCACGCAAAAGGCGGGGGCGCGTTCGGGACCTTCACCGTGACGAACGACGAGATTAGCGAGTTCACGGTGGCCGACCTCTTCTCCGAGGAAGGCAAGGAGACGGACATCTTCATCAGGTTTTCCACGGTGGCCGGCTCAAGGGGCGCACCGGATACGGTCCGGGACCCGCGCGGATTCGCGGTGAAGTTCTACACCGAGGAAGGCAACTGGGACCTCGTCGGCAACAACACGCCCGTCTTTTTCATCCGTGACCCCTCGAAGTTTTCCGATTTCATCCATACTCAGAAGGAGGTCCCGGGAAGCGGATTGAACGATCCGACGCCACAATGGGATTTCTGGTCGCTCTCACCGGAATCCCTCCATCAAATCACGATTCTTTATAGCGATCGCGGGATCCCGAAATCCTGGCGACACATGAACGGCTATGGCAGTCACACCTTTTCGCTCTATAACGAGGCCAGCGAGCGCTACTGGGTCAAGTTCCATTACAAGACCGACCAGGGGATTGAAAACCTCGATCCGGCCACCGCGAACCGCCTCGCGGGAGAAAATCCGCATTACCACCGGGAGGATCTGTGGGAAGCGATCGAGTCGGGTAACTATCCGACCTGGACGCTCTACGCACAGATCATGCCCGAGAAAGCGGCCGAAGATTACCACATCAACCCCTTTGACTTGACTCGCGTGTGGCCCCACGACGACTATCCCCTGCTGGAAATCGGGACGCTCGAACTCAACGAGAATCCGGATAACTTCTTCCAGGACGTCGAGCAGTCGGCCTTTTCGCCGGCACACGTCGTTCCCGGGGTTGGGCACAGCCCCGATAAGATGCTTCAGGGACGCATCCCCTCTTACGACGATGCACATCGATATCGGCTCGGGGCAAACTTCGAGGACATCCCCGTCAACCGAGCGAGGAACACAGACGTGACAAATTACCACCAGAACGGGTTCATGCGCACGGACGGGAACAACGATGCGGGGCCCAACTACGAGCCGAACAGTTTCGGCGGCCCAACCGAACGACCCGATGTCAAGGAGCCACCGCTCTCCATTTCGGGGGATGCCGACCGTTACGAAGCGGCCGAACGGATTGACAACTTCAAGCAGCCGGGCGTCCTCTTCCGGAAGGTCATGTCCGACGCCCAGCGCGAGCACCTGATGGATAACTTCGCTGCCGACATGGATCCCGTCGACGATACCATACAAAACCGACAACTGGAGCATTTCTACAAGGCCGATCCCAATTGGGGATACGGCGTGGCCAGCCGGCTGGGAGTCGACATCGAAACCGCAGTCGACGACGCGTTGCTCGAACTCGACGAGGACGCCGTCGCTCACGCCGACGTGGTCGCTGATCTCCTCGAGTAGGTCTGTCAATCTGTCTCTGTTCCTCACGCACTCGAACGTTCGATTTGACAATTCGTGTTTTCGGGCCGTCAAGACGCCGATCCGTCCTGCGATACGGATCGATATCAGGCCCCCGTGTCTGACTGACACACCCGGACTGAAATCACAACCCTCTTTCCACCCCCCATCATACGAGGAGTTAGCGGGATGGGATAGCCTGGAGATTCCGCCGGCCTCATGAGCCGGAGAGCGGTGGTTCAAATCCACCTCCCGCTACTTCTCTCGAATAACGTACTCGAAGGCGTTCTCGAAATCGGGAAACACATTTTCGATGGGGACTCATAGCCAGATCCGGTGACTCCCCGACTCCACACGATTCCCGATCTCGTCGAGGGGCATATTCTGGAACGACCGAACCGATTCGTTTTGACTGTCGACCTCGACAACGCCGGTCCGACCGAGGTGTACCTCTCGAACACCGGCGGACACAATCTGGTCGAATCCGGACGTCAGGTGCTGGTTCGCCCCGTTTCAGACTCGAATCGACGAACGGCCTATGATGCGGTCTTTATCGAGGTCGACGGCGTCTGGGTCACAGCCGATGCGAGTTTCGCAAATAACGCATTCGAGAAGGCGCTTTCTGGGGGTTACTTGGAGGATTTTGACGGGTACACGATTCGACGGGCCGAACCACCGTTGCCTGACGGCGGACGAGCGGACTTCGAACTTTTGTCGGATGACGAACGGACCGAACTCGTGGAAGTCAAATCCTGTAGCCTCGTCGAAGGCGACGTGGCGAAGTTCCCGGACCGGCCGACGAAACGCGGTCGTCGCCACCTCGAAACGCTCGCCGCCATCGAGGACCGCCCCACTCACGTTGTGTTCGTTGTTCAGCGGTCGGACGCTGACCGGTTTTCCGTGAATCGAGCCGTGGATCCGGCGTTTGCTGCGGCACTCGTGTCCGCTCGCGAGGCTGGTGTCTCGATTCACGCGATGCAACTCCATATCGATCCGCCAGACGTGTTTCTCCAATCGGACGATTTGCCGCTCACTTTTTGACTGTACCAGAGCCAGACATCTGGCACCCGCTACTCCCAGAGGCGATACATGTCGTCTCGGACCGGCTCGGTGTACACCTCGCTTCCAAGCAATAACGACGGTGGCGTCGAATCGATTACGCTTCCGATGTGAGCCGCGTCGATATCGGCCTTTGACAGGGCCGTGAGGACGTCCTCGAGAACTTCTTTGGGGACCGCAGCGAGTAATGCACCTGAGCCAAAGATTCGGAATGGATCGACGTCCATCGCTTCGGTAAGGACAGCCGTCGGTTCTCTGATGGGAATCGCTCCTGGATCAATTTCGACGGATACCTCCGACGCGCTCGCCAGTTCGAGGAGGGCGTCGATCAATCCACCTTCCGTGGGATCATGCATGGCAGTGGCCCACGATCGAATGATCTTCCCTTCGGTCGTGACACCGATATCGTCGTAGAAGTTGGCCGCCCGATCGATAAGAGAGGAGTCGACACCCGCCTCGCGGAGTTCAGATTCAAAATCCGTGGCGAGGATCGCCGTCCCCTCGATACCGGCTCCTTTGGTGAGAACCAATGCGTCACCGGGGTTTGCGCCGCCGGTCGGAACGAAGGGATCCCCCATTCCCATGCAGGTCATCGTGAGCAACGGGCGATCGAGACTCGGATTGTACTCCGAATGTCCGCCAACGATGGCGACGCCCAGCTCGGCGGCTGCCTCGTCGACCTGTTTCGTGATTCGCTCGAGCACCGACGAATCCGCATCCCCCGGCAGGAAAATGATGTTCGTCAACCACGTCGGGTCGCCTCCAGCGGCGGCGACATCGTTGCAGGCAACGTGGACACCGAGGGTCCCAACTCGATCTGCAGCGAGCGATAGCGGGTCCGAACTGACGACTAACGTCCCATCCTCGACATCGATTGCCGCTGCATCTTCACCATAGGCGGGCCCCTGTCTAACAGAACCCAGCGTCGCACCGTGGCGATCGAAAACGTGTGCCGCGAGCGCTTCCGGCGGCACTTTTCCCAACATACATCACAGTGGTTCGGTTTTCGACTTGTACCTGCCGGGATCTATCCGAATACAATCGACCGATACGGGTAGGGCCGTCTTCACGCGTATCAGTCTCCCAGACGACCGATTTCCGCACGTTCGATCGGGGGTTCGAAAACGCCGACCTCCGTGACTAGCTGATCGACGAGTTCCATAGGCGTGGCATCAAAAGCCGGATTCCGAACCGGAACGTTCCGGGGCGCATTCTGCGTCCCGTAGATCTCCCGGAGTTCCGAGGGATCGCGCTCCTCGATTTCGACCGATGCGGCACTCGTGTTCTCGTCGATAGTAGAGCGCGGGACAGCAACAATGAATGGCACGTCATGTCGATCCGCCAGCACCGCCTGTTTGTACGTCCCGATTTTGTTGAAGACGACGCCCTGTTCGCCGAACGCCGATCCGCCATCGAGCACTACTCGATCAGCGCCCACGACAACGGCATCGACGTCGCCTTCCTGCATTAGCAGCCCGCTCGCGTTGTCCGGAATCAAGGTTGTGGGTACGTCCCGTTCCATGAGTTCCGTCGTCGTAATTCGCGACCCCTGATTGAGCGGTCGCGTCTCGTTGGCGATCACGTCGATTTCCTTGCCGACCTCGCGAGCAGAGTAAACGACCCCGAGAGCGGTTCCCCAGTCGACCGTCGCGAGTGCCCCGGCGTTGCAGTGAGTCATGACCGTATCCTCCGGACCGAGCAGTTCTGCACCGTGTTCGCCAATCGCCTTGTTCCGCTCGACGTCCCGATCGGCGAGGGTCTCGGCTGCGTCCAATGCTAACTGGCGAATCTCGGCCGGGTTCTCGCCGTCACGCGCAGCTACGAGGGCCTCGTCGACGCCTCGTTCCAGATTGATCGCTGTGGGCCTCGCGGTCGCGATCTTTTCGGCGTCTGACTCGATCGCCGCGAGCAGTTCCGCTCCCTCGGATTGGTCCCGTCGATGTGCCGAAAGCGCGACGCCATAGGCACCAGCGGCACCGAGTGCCGGTGCCCCTCTCACTCGGAGGATTTCGATGCTCTCGATAAGTTCCGGGACCGTCTCGTCGTGGACGGTCCGGAACTCCGTCGGGAGTGCTGTCTGATCGACCATTTCGATGCAGTCACAATCGGTGTCCCAAGATATCGTTCGCATACTCCTGGGGAGGACAGCCCGAACCATCAATATGGGCAGTTCGCTCCGGCCGGTTTCACTCGCCGTCCGACTCACGCTGGCCGTAGGTTTCAAATTGCTTCATGGCCACCTCGAACTCCTCCGTGGACAGTTCGACCGGCTCACCGACCGATTGGGCCTGCAAAAACACCCGGGCCGTCGATTCGACCGCGATAGCGGTCTCGATGGCGTCAGTTAGGTCTGTGCCGCCGGCGACCAACCCGTGATTCGCGAGCAGGCAAGCGGTCGTCCCAGCCTCCTCCATCGCCGTGACTGCGTTTTCGGCGAGTTCCGTCGTGCCAAAGGGGGCATAGGGTGCGACGGGAACCGTTCCGCCTGCCGCAGCGAGCATGTAATGGACCGGCGGTAATTCCTCGCCGAGAACGGCGAGCGTCGTCGCCCAGGAAGAATGTACATGGACGATCGCTCCCACGTCCAGGGACCGATAGATGCCCAGGTGCATGGGCGTCTCGCTACTCGGTACCAACTCACTTCCAATTTGGTCGCCGTCGATCGACAGGACTGGAACGTCCGTCGTCTCGATCTCGTCGTAATGAACGCCGGATGGGGTAATCGCTACCGTCTCTCCAGCCCGCGCGCTCAGGTTGCCGGTCCGGCCCGGCGTCAATTCGACGAGTTCCGGGAGTCCCCCGACGACCGATTCCTGAAGTTCGGAAGCCGATCCAGTCCGTTCGGGTTCCCAATCCGGATCGCTCATGGATCCACTTGGATGCCCGGGTTTTTGATGCTACCCGAAAACGTGCACAAACCGGGTTGTCACAGGAGACGATGTCACAGTCAAACCCCGACGGAGTCAGGGAACGATATCGATGTCGCGGCCACAGGGACAGGGCTCTGAGAGATCCGCGATGATCGTCGAGTCAAATCCAGTCCGTCGAATCCAGGTCCGGTCACAGTCGGGACAGTGTGTCGAATTGAAGCGCTGGTCGCGGATGTTTCCCACGTACACGAATTCGATGCCCGCATCCACGGCGATTTCGTGGGCCCGTTCGAGCGTCTCGATCGGCGTGGGTGGCCGGTCCCGCATCTCGTGGTCGGGATGGAATCGAGAGAAGTGAACCGGAATCGATTGATCGATGCCCGCAACCCACTCCGCGAACTCGCGGATTTCCTCCGGATCGTCGTTCAAATCCGGAATAACCAGGTAGGTTATTTCGAGGTGAATGTCCCGATCAGCAACCCGCTCGGCAGCGTCCAGCGTTGGTTGGAGTTGGCCACCGATATATTTCAGATGGGGCGCTTCGCGGAATCCCTTGATATCGATGTTAATGGCGTCGATGTAGGGTCCGACCTCGTCGAGAAATTCCTCGGTGAAATAACCATTCGACACCAGTGCGGTGTAGAGGCCAGCTTCTTTGGCTGCCTTCGCCCCGTCGCGCACGTATTCGGCGTATATCGTGGGCTCGTTGTAGGTCCAGGCAATCCCTTCAACCCCCTGTTCGCGTGCGCTTTTTACGGCTTCAGCCGGAGAAACCTCGCGAAGTTCCACGCCCTCGGGATCGGCGAAAGCCAGATGATAGTTCTGGCAGAACTTACAGGCGAAGTTACAGGACGCCCCGCCGAAGCTCAGAATGCCGGTGCCCGGCTTGTAGTGATAAAGCGGTTTTTTCTCGACCGGATCGATGGTCCCTGGCGGCCCATAGCCCATGTCGTACACCTTGCCGTAGGTGAGTAGCCGCAATTCACCGTCGACGTTTTTCCGGACTCGACAGACCCCCCGTTGGTCCGGATCGAGTATACATCGATGGGAGCAGGCAGTACACTCGACGGTATTGCCTTCCCGCTCCCGAACGAGTGTTGCAGTCACCCCCTCGACGTCTCCAGAGTCCGCGTCTAGTGACGACATAGTTTGGGGTACGCGCTCACGAGCCAAAGGTGGTGCGGGGTAATCGCTGAGCCAACAGCAACACGGTTTCGAAAATCGGGTGATGGGCAGCTAGACTAAAGCAAGAGAAACTCCACGACTTCAGTCGTGGGTAAACTCAAAAAAGCGCTTTCGACTTGGGAAGCACTGCTGCGGGCCCGCCCACCTCCCAAGTTCGGGTTTCAACACCCACGTCAGCGATGACGCGCTCGACCCGATCGACGTGTTCACTCGTCGTGTTTACGTACACCGTCGCACCGGTGTCGGTCGAGAAGTACGCCTGAACCCCGTCCTCTCGAAGTGTTCGAACCGCGTCAAATATCTCCAGGGTCTGTGGTTTCCAGTAGATCCAGGCCTCCGGTCCAGTCATCGTCGTCGCGGCGAGGCTGAGCGTGTCCCGTTCGGCGAGGTCGAAAGCGGTGTGGAAATCGCCTTCCCGGAGGGCCTGGCGCATCCCGGCAAGTTGGTCGTGGACGTGGGCGAGTCGAGATTGCCAGAGGTGACTTTCCGTGGCCTCTTGATGGGCCCAGCCCGTCTCCTTGTAAGCCGGGACGATACCGACCACGATCTCGAGGTCGTCTTCGAGTGGCGAGGGAATCTGCTCCGATCGACAATCCGCGTCGGTCGTCCCGGCACGGAGGTCCGAAAACCCACCAGTCACCGACCGGGCCGCCGAGGCCGAACCCCGACGAGCGATGGTTGAGATTTCGGGTAGCGAGAGGTCGAGTCCAGCCGCCTCGACGGCAGCCATCGCGGCCGCGGCAAAGCCCGAGGACGAAGAGCCAAGCCCCACGTTGGTCGGCATCGTATTCTCGCTTACTAGATTGACCGGTCCCTCCAAAGCCGGGTCGTTGGCGATTTCCCGAACCCGGTTGATGACCAGCTCGACCCGGTCAGCGGCGTCTCCCGTGAGTTTCTCGCCATCGACGACGTACCGCGAGGACTCAGGATCCTGATCAAAAGAGACAGTGGTTACCGTCTCTGCCGGAGCCGTCGCAACGCTGATACTGTCGTGATACGGATAGCGGAGTGTTTCGTCGCGGAGCCCATGATATTTGACGAGTCCCTGGATGGGATGTGCCCGGGCGGTGGCCTTCATGCTCAGGGACGGGCGCGGGCCGCGCATAAATATCACGCATTCCGGGACCGCTGCCCGTATATCTCGGGACCGCTGCTGGTATACCCCGGGACCTCTGCCCGTATATCCCGGGACCGCTGCTCGTATCGACGGTTGGCTCCCCCGCCCGTACCCGCTCAATCGGGCGACGATTCCGGATCCCACGTCGAGTACCGGTCGTGAGACACGTCGAACCGATCGAGAATCGTCCCGACGATCCGATCGATCACGTCCTCGATTCCCTGCGGATCGTAATAGAACCCGAGTACCGGCGGAACAACGGCTACATCCCGTTTGCGAAGGGCGAGGAGGTTTTCGAGATGCGCCTCGTTGAGCGGCGATTCCCGGGGAACTACGACGAGCTGGCGGTCCTCTTTGAGCGTCACGTCTGCGGCCCGAATCAGCAAGTTTTCGGCATAGCCGTTCGCGATCGCCGCGACCGTTTTCATTGATGCCGGAACGACCACCATGCCGGTCGTGTCCACGGTGCCCGAGGCCAATGGTGCGGCCAGATCTGAGCCATCGTACACTTGCTCCGAGATCGCTTCAAGAACCTCCATCGTGGCCGATTCTGAATCAGTTTCGTGGTCCATAACCGCTCTGGCACCATCGGTCACGATGGTGTGGACGGCGAAATGATTGCTCAGAGCCCTGGCCGTCTCGACCCCAATTGGGATCCCGGAGGCACCGGAGAGTCCCACGACGACACGCTTCTCACTCATCGTCGACTCGGGTGATTGTCCCTTTGCCCGCGTCGACCCGGACACGATCGCCGTCCGAGAAGCGGGAGACGGCGTCTTCAATGCCGTCGATACACGGGACTTCGCCGAGAATGGCTCCGGTCGCCACGATCGTCTCCGTTTCGTGGTTGACGATTGCGGCGGGGGCGGTTCCTTCCTGTGCCAGTCCGTAAATGACGTACGAGCCGACCGTCGAACCCTTTCCTTTCGGGAAGACGAGTACCTTTCCGGCGATGTTCTCGCCGGTGAGGGAGTGGTTTTCCTCGATGAACTCCCCGGTTTTCGTCTCTACTGCGCCATAGAAACTAATCGGCTCCGGGGAAACGAGCACCTCCCCTTCGCCAACTCCTTCTGCGATAGTTCGTCCCTCTTCGGTTTCTGGTGAACCGGTATCAGTGGTCATTCCTTGATCGCCTCCTCGAGCAGGGAAAGTTTGTCGTCGAAGTGCACGTCCTGGTTGCCAAACCCGGGTAGATAACTCGCGGCCTTCGCGGAGTCCGTTGCCGTCGATTCGTAGCCCAATTCCTCGATCGGGGCCACGACGTTACAGGTGTCACTGAGCACCATTCCACCGGCGTCCTCGATCGTATCCGTATAGCCCATTCGGTCGGATTGAGACTTCACCGAACGGCTGGTGCAGACCCAGAGGTCCCGGTCGAGTGACTCGCCATCGAGTCTGTCGGCCACCGTCCCGATCTCGTCGACTGACGAATGGGGGCAGCCGAATACGATGAGGTCGGTCTCCTCGGTCGAGGAGAGATCTGCGTACTCCGAGTCGAATTCATCCCGTCCGAACTGTCGGGTTTCGACGTTCTCAGGAGGGGCTTTTTCGGTCGTGATACCACCGACGAAATGCAAGGCAACGGCCCCGATCGCCGCCATCGCGGCCCCGAGGGACTTCAACTGGTCCGTGGTTGCCCCGTCTATCCCGGCGAAATAGGGTTTGCCGTCTTCGACGATCCGACCGGTCCAGGACCCGAGTGCAGCGAAGTCAGCCTGGGTCTCGAGTGGGAGCTCGACG
>CAZJZA010000004.1:12807-22842 GCA_964550355.1 uncultured Halobacteriales archaeon | reverse complement strand
GCCATCCGAAACTCCGAAACCGGCCGCGGAATCGAACCCGCCACTTCGTCCACCGGAGTTCGTATCCGAGTTCGTCTCACTCCTCGCCCGTTCCCGACTCGATCGGTGTGCCAACGGTTTGAGTAGCCACAAACGTCATGTTCGGTATTCCGGGCCTTTTCTCTCAGCTCATTTTGTGAAGAATTTGTCCGATGCTCTCTCCAGATTTATCCAAAATTATTTTATAATATTGCAGTAGTTTGCTCGAATAGTGTGAGTCATTATGTGTAAACACCCGCGAAATTCTCCGGGCAATACCAAGCGAATGAAACAGCTACAGAAACTCAAAGGACTCGCGAAGGCTCTTCATGGACCCGCTCGATGGGATATCGTCGATATAATCGGGACAGATACTGCAACGACGGACGTCATCCGGGAGAAACTGGACGAACGGGGATACGATCTCACCCAATCGGGAGTCTACTATCATCTTTCTGAACTCAGTGACGCAGGGATTATCGAAGTCGCGGGATACGTCGAAGAAGGACGTGGTGCACCGACGAAGGAGTGGACGCTTCGGAGAGAGACCATCGAGATCGATCTCGTCCATACGGGAGAGGAACGCTAAATGAAGCCATTTCCGGACCTCGTTGAGAAGCGAGTTGTCGATCCCGAAAAACCCACCAAAAACGACATCATCGACTCGCCGGAATTCCACGTCGGGATCATCACCTTGGAGGCGGGCCAGGAGATACCGCCCCATCCTGAGCCCTACGCGGTTTTCTTTTACGTGCTACAGGGTGTGGGCGAGTTCTCCGGTCCTGACGGGAGGGTTGAACTCGTCAACGGAGACGCGCTCTATCTCGAACACGGAGAAATTAGAGGGATCCGGTGTACTGAACCCTTGACTATTCTCGGCTTTCAGGAAGCCCACTAACCACACGGTTCGCCAATGAATGTGACCGTCTGGCTCACCAACGGGTTCGCCGTGATCGGTCTGCTCATCGCATTGTATTCGGATTGGGATCGCGGAATCGCCTCCCTGAAACGCGGGCTGTTCTCGTTCGTCCGGATTTTGCCGACCGTCCTCGTCATCGTGGTCATCATCGGGCTGCTTTTGGGATTCGTGCCGCCGGAGACGATCCAGCAGTTCGTCGGAGACCGATCGGGCATCGGGGGATTGTTACTCACCGGCTCTATCGGATCTGTGCTTCACATTCCCTCAATCGTGGCCTTTCCACTCGCCGCTTCCTTCCAGGAGATGGGGGCATCGGGGGATTGTTACTCACCGGCTCTATCGGATCTGTGCTTCACATTCCCTCAATCGTGGCCTTTCCACTCGCCGCTTCCTTCCAGGAGATGGGGGCATCGGTCTCGATCATCGCCGCGTTCATTACGACGCTCACCATGATCGGGGTTGTTACACTCCCACTCGAGGTGCGCGAACTTGGCTGGCGCTTTGCGGCGTTGCGTAATGGCCTGAGTTTCGTCGGGGCCCTCCTGATTGCGGTGGTGATGGGGATGATTCTATGACCGATGGAGCGAAACGAACGAAACTCCTCCGCAGTTGGGGGTATTTCGTGCTCACTGTGTTATTTGGGGCAGGTCTCCTGGTGGTCTACCCTGGACGCCGAAATGCAGTTTTCTCGGCAACACAGTCGTATCTTCTCGAAATGGCACTCATCCTTCCGGCGGTCATGGTCCTTTTGGGACTGTTCAACGAATGGGTCCCGGACGAAGTTATCGTCCGATATCTGGGCGAACATTCTGGATGGTCGGGAATGGCCATCGCTATTGTTTTGGGTTCGACACCGACCGGACCGCTCTACGTGGCACTCCCGATCGCAGCGGATCTCATCGAGAAGAACGCGCGTATCGCCAATATCGTCGTGTTTCTTACGGCGTGGGCCTGTCTCAAACTGCCCCAGGAACTGGTCGAACTCCAGTTTCTCGGGTGGCGGTTCATGAGCCTCAGGCTTGTGCTTACCGCGGTGGTAGCCGTGGGAATGGGGTTGATTATGGAGCTTCTACTCCGCCACGAGGATGACACCGTCGACCGTGAGTCCCTCCTTCCGAAGGAGGGCTAACGGAGAATGAATGCTCACCGACTCGAGATGCGGACGAAGTCTCAAAATGCAAATGAAGTCTCAAAATGCAAATGAAGTCTCAAGATAGAAACGAATTCTCAAGATGCGAACGGATTTCAAATGAATTTGGGTCTAACCCGGTGCTACTGGGGTAACAATTCGGAAAACTGATATTTATGCCCGGGTCCTCGGTATAGTTGCAGTGGTACTGCATTCAGCCCCGTTCGTCTTTGCTCCATTCGGGTTCGTCCTGATGGTTTTACTGGCGGGGGCAATCGGCTATCTGGGCCTCAAACTTGTCCGGAACGGTAGTACAGACACAGCGGAAAGCGAGGCCGATCAAGCACTGGAGACGCTGCGGCATCGATTCGCTACCGGTGAAATCGACGCGGAAGAATTCCAGGAACGAAAAGAACGGCTCGTGCGGTAGGTGTTTACTCTCGATTAACACCATTCGAGACTATTTTATACAACAGGTCATTATTATGATAAAAGGGAAACAAACGGTCAGTGTCGGTATCGTCATTTTGCTCACTGCCAGTATCGTAACGGGCGGAATTGCCACGAGCGCCGCAGCTGGAAGTGAGAACGTCAGAATATCGAATGTCACCATCTCGCCGGACACCCCAGCCCCGGGCGAACCGTTTGAGGTGACGGCTACCATCGAGAATCTCGAAGGCGGAAGTGGATCAGTCGATATCACCGACATATATATACGCGATTCGACAGGCCTTCCGGAGTATGAACGCGTCGATAATGCGGGGAGTGTCGGGGAGGGACAATCGATGGAAGTCCCGCTTCAATTATCGGTGAGCAACTCGAAGAATCTCCGGGTCCATGTGAGAGGCAGAACGGACGCGGGTGAGTTGGTTCAGTTATCATACCCGCTGTATGTCAGCGTCGAAGAAGTCGACGATGTCCAGGTTTCGATAGCAAGCAGTGAAACGGTCCTCGGCGGAGACACACCGGTCAATGTGACTGTCGCTAACGGCGACTCCGAGGCGATCAGCAACGTCGAACTCGGTCTTTCGGCGGATTCCGGAACGGTTACCGATGGGCGAAAAGTGAGTGCCTCTATCGGGGCAAATTCTGACCGACAGTATACCTATTCGGTCACATTTGATGAAACGGGTGAGCAAACCCTCGATGCTGAGCTTACCTACACGACTGCAGACGGATACGAACGAACGATTCGCGATTCTGTTAGCATTGACGTCGAGACGTTGACGGACGATGTTTCACTGACTGCGAATACGGAAACGCGGGACGGAGCGAACGTGCTCGTTACGACGCTCACGAACTTCGGGAATCTACCGATCCAGGATGTCCAAATCCGGGCCCAGGCGGAGGGGCAGGTGATTGATCGGGAAGCAATTTCGAGTCTCGAGCCGTTTTCCTCGACTGTCGTGGAACTCGATGTGTCGGGTGTTCCCCCCGGTGAGGGGGAGGGAGTCGTAATCTATGAGGTCGGGGAGACTGAGCAGACACTAACCCAGCCCCTCACCTTCGATAGCGAGCCGGAAGCCGAGATCGTCCTCACCGGTGTCGAGATTCTCCAGTCCGGAAACACGCTCACCCTTCGGGGTGACGCAAGCAATGTCGGTGAATCCGATGCGGGCGGCGTTCTCGTAAGCGTCGTTCCAAACAAAGGCATAACGCCAATTTCGCCCTCGAAGAAGTACTTCGTGGGAGGGGTTGACGGAAGCGAGTTCGGAACGTTTGAGTTGACTGCCCAGACCACGGGCAATGTCTCGTCCATTCCGGTCAGCGTCGAATATACGGACGACGGAGACCGAGTGTCCCAAATCGTCGATCTCGATCTGGCCAGCAGTTCTGCAACGGCTCAAGCCAATAATCGGGGTGCTGAGGAACCCACGAACCAGCAGGGTGCTCGAAGCCCATTCTCGATGTTGAACGAAATTCCCTGGGCACTGATCGGGATCGGCCTCGTTGGCATCAGTGCCGTAATCGGTGGCGTCTTCCTCTGGCGTCGAAACGAACAATGAGTTCGAGCGTCATCGAATTGGAGTCCGTTTCGAAACAGTACGAGGTTGGCGACGAGATCGTCGAGGCACTCCGCAATGTAGACTTCTCGGTCGATTCCGGAGAGATGGTTTCAGTCATCGGCCCTTCGGGGTCGGGCAAGAGTACCATGCTCAACCTCATCGGCCTGCTCGATACGCCCACAGCGGGGACGGTCCGTCATGACGGTCAGGATGTCTCGAATTTCTCGACGGATGAACTCACGGAGGAGCGTCGATCCGGCATCGGGTTCATCTTCCAGGAGTTCCATTTGCTCCCAACCCTCTCGGCTGTCGAGAACGTCGAGCTTCCGTCGATGTGGGACGCTACCAACAGCCGGCATGAACGGGCACGCGACCTCCTGGTTCGACTTGGACTCGAAGATCGCCTCGATCATCGCTCGAACCAACTTTCCGGCGGGCAACGCCAGCGAGTTGCCATCGCCCGCTCCCTCATCAACGAACCCCGTGTCGTACTGGCGGACGAACCAACCGGGAATCTGGACCAGAAGACGGGCCGGACCATTCTCACAGAACTCGAACGCATCAAGGAAGCGGATGATGTGTCGATTGTAACGGTTACCCACGACGAGATGCTCTCTGAGTTTACCGATCGGACGGTCGAACTGATTGACGGGGTTATCCAATGAAAGGGCCGAGTTCCCTCTCGCGGGTCGTTCCCAGTTCGATGATGGCCTGGCGGAATCTGTGGCGTAACAAGGTCCGAACTGGACTGGCCATCGCTGGCATCGTGATCGCGGTCGTTGCCATCGCGGGAATCGGTATTACAGGAACCGCGCTCGAATACGGGATGACGGAGGACCTGGGCGATTTGACGAACCAGGTCACCGTCACCCCCGGTGAGGACAACGACGAAGCCGGACTGACTGACCAGCAGATTCAGGAACTCGAACGAGTCGCAAGAGGGGCCACTGTGGTCCCGGTTAAATCGGACGTGCAAACCGTTTCGACTCGCGCCGGTGACACTGAGGCAAAAGTGGAAGGGCTGACCAGCGCAAGCGCACTGTATACGGCTGCTTTAGGCGAGGTCCCCGCCCAACTTCGAACAGGAGCCTTAGTCAGTCAAAGCCTGGCGGCCGAATATAACCTAGAGGTTAGTGGTGTCGTGACCGTTGGTGGAGAATCCCATCGTATTCTCGGAATTCTCGAAGCATCTGATCTGCCCGGTATGGGATCTGCCGGGGGAACTAACACCGTGGTCGTCCCCGAATCTGCGTTAGGAGACCAACTATATTCCGAGGTCACGATACTCGGTGCTGATGGAGATGCGGCGGCCGCTATCGCAACCGACGTCAATGCCTATTTCAATACCCGCGAGGAAATCGTCGATGCTGACACGCAGTCGGATTTGCAGGATCGGATCGGCTCGACCTTCGAGACCCTGAGGATGGCGTTGCTCGGGATCGGCTCAATTTCGCTGATTGTGGCCGGTGTGAGCATCTTGAATGTGATGTTGATGAGCGTCATCGAACGGCGGGGAGAAATCGGCGTGCTTCGGGCAGTGGGAATCCGACGGAACGAGGTAATGCGTATGATTCTCGTTGAAGCGCTCTTTCTGGGAGTTGTCGGAGCACTCCTCGGGGCGGTCCTCTCGTTCGGCGTTGGCGTCGGGATCAATTCGATGTTCTTTGGGGACCCGCTTCTGATCTTCCAGTGGGGTAGTTTCAAGTATCTCATCTACGGGTTCGGGTTCGGAGTCCTCGCGAGCGTCGTGAGTGGCCTCTATCCCGCATGGAAGGCTGCCAACGATCCACCCGTGGAGGCGCTACGCGGATGACCAGTCCAGTCGACCCGATCCAAAACACGAGCAGTCGAACAGGCGACCGCGAACAGCAAGGCCAGCGAAAGGGCGAGATAGCGCCCCTTTTTATGGGGTCGTCCAGTAGTCTGGAGACAGTGACCGATGCGCAAGGTGTTATGGTGGTTGATTGGTGGGAGTCGTGGGGGGCGTAATCGCGTTAGAATCATTCGAGCACTGAACGAGAAACCAATGAACGCAAATCAACTGGCAACCACGCTCGAACTCGATTACAAAACCATCCGGCATCACCTCGATAAGTTGGCGACCAACGACGTCGTGACGTCGATGGGAGACGAGTATGGAAAGACATACTTTCTGACAGAGAAGATGGAACAGCACCTGGATGTGTTAGACGAAATCACGGCCGGCACAAACCTCGAAGAGGAAAACGACCATGTGGAATAATTCTGGCCTCCTCAAAACTGGTGCCGTCGTTGGAATTGCGGCCCTGATAAGCGCGATCGTCACGCTCACCACTGAACTTCCGGCGCTGGGTCTTCCCACCCATGGGCCGCCGGTCGGTATCGAAACGGTCATCCAGGCCAAACTGTTCCTGACGACACTCAACGCCATCGTCTTGCTCGCTATCCTCTGGAACTATCTGCGGGTGTATCAGGACCTTCCGAACCGATTCACCTTGAGCCTCCTCCTCTTCACCGTTGCGCTCCTGCTGTATGCCGTGGCGTCAAATCCGCTGCTCCCGGTCATCATGGGCTTCCAGCACGCCTCGACACTGGGGCCGTTCATGTTCCTACCGGATGTCTTTGCCAGCATCGCGGTTATCGTTTTGCTCTATCAGAGTTACTCCTGAGAGAGATCCGCTCCGTTTTGCTTCTTCCCCACCAATTCCGCTTCCCAGCGACGCGGGTCATCCCGGCCCGGAAATATTTTCCCCCATAGGGGGTTTGCAGGTAGCTAGCTGGTGAAGTGGTTTTGGGGTTAAAACAGGATTTCTGTCGCTAACTGTCGCAATTTCTCCTGAAGATCCTCGCCCGGTTTGGCCGCGACGGAACGGGTGTACGTCCCGGTAGATGGCTGTTCGGCAAGGTTTACGCCGAGGACGGGGAAGGTCGTCGCTTCAATCGTCGCGGCGAATTCCCGGGGGTTCGCCGGCGCGTCGTCGGTCACAATGAACATCGCCGTCCGGGTTCCACGGGGTGCCTCGCGTTGGAGACGCTGGCGGACGATGTGGAGGACGGCTGTCAGGGGAGTCCCGCCCCCGGCCCGGCCGTGGAACAGGCGGTCTCGCTGGGAGTCGGGGGTGACGCCGAACGGCTTGGCGAGACGGACGGTCGATTCGTACAGTTCGAGGACCATCGTTTCGACGCTGACGTCCCAGAGGGCGTAAATCAACAGGCCCAATGCGAGTTCTGCCTGCCGGATCTTCCGGCCCATTGAGGCCGAGCGGTCGAGTACGAACGCTATGTGGTAGTCTTTTTCCTCGGGTTCCTCGCGTCGCCGCTTGAGATTCTTCGGCATCGGTTCGATGCCGGTCCGATAGAGTCGCTTTGGATCTAGTCGACCCCGCCGCGTGCCCCGTCGAATAGCGGTTCGTCGCTCGTGTTGCAGACGATTTCGAAAGATCCGCGCCAGTACCGGAAAGTCCGCGCGCACCGATTCGAGGAGGGCCGAATCCGCCGTCCAGGACTCGGTCGGAACCACGAGGTCGATGGAGCGGAGACCGTCACCGGGAGTCGCGCCCTCAGCACCGAGCGCGTTGCTCATTTCCTCGAGTTCGTCGAGAAGGGATTCAGTCACGCCTGCTTCCGCCCTGGCGTCGTCGGCTGCTTCCTCGACAGCCTGGCTTTGGAGGCTCTCGGCCATCTCGACCGCGTTCGGAGGGTCGAGCGCTGATCCGCCCGGGCCGAATTCGTCCGGGTCGAAATCGCCTGTATCCGGGTCGTCGAGGGCGTCCGCGGCGGACGTGTGTTCACCGGAATGATTGTCCCGAGAGTCATCCGGCATTCCCTCGCCGGTTTCGCCCTCGCCCGCCCGACCGTTTTGCTGGGTCCGGCCGTCGGCATCCGCCCCCTCGAGTACCTCGATGACCGCCCGGACGAATTCGAAAATCGCCCCGTTCCGTTCGATCGCGTCGGGGGTCGAGAGGACGGCTTCGACGACTCGCGGAAGCAGCGGCAGCACTTCGGCTTCGAACAGGGCCGCATCGTCGGAATCGGGGGTGAAATGGTGGACGGAATCCGCTGGATCGAGCAGCGAGTCGAGCACGCCCCACTCGAGCCCGTAGACCTCGCGGAGCCAGATGTCCAGGATCGCCGCGTGGACGGCGTGAGCAACGGGATACAGAAAGCCACCGCGTTCGGGGTCCGGAATGCCGATGTTCGCGTTTTCGAGGAGGTTTGTGCGGAGGGTCCGAAGCGGGATGTAGTAGTTCGGCCACCGTTTTGCGATCTGGGTCTCGATCGCGGCATCTTCCAGGGCGTTGTGAAGGGTGTGGGCGACCCCTTCGTCTCCGGTGTCGAGGGTCGCCACTCGGCCTTCCCAGTCAGTGTAATTCGTATACCGGATGTGTCCGGCTTCGTGAACGCCGAGCGCTCGCTGGACGAGCCAGTCCCACGCCCGCGGATCGTACTCGGTCACCGGCTGTGGGACCCGACGGCCGGTAATCGTGACCTCGTATTCGGGGTCGTTCGCGGGCCCGACTGCCTCGAGGGCCGTGGTGCGAATCTCCTCGTCGATGACCACCGTCGTTTCCCAGGCACGGGACAGTCGCCGGACGTTCTTCTGGAGGCGTCGCTTTCGAGCGTCCCCGGTGCGAACCGCCCGGCGGTCGACGGTCCGCCCGAGGGCGGTCGCGATGGTCTCGCGGTCGATATCGGAGGTGATAGTGACGGTCACGACTCTCAGAGTTCGTCGACGATCGCGTCCCGGATGAACTGTTTGTCACTTTTCATCGCCGCCTGGCCGACGAACTTCACCCGGGCCGCCTCGTCGTAGGTCATGAACGCCTCGTCTGGCCCGGCCATCTCGACGGTATCCCGGAGTTCTCGATGACCGATCGGTGTGGTGATGGCGTTTGCCTCGCGCCGGGCTTCGCGGAGCACGGCCGCAAATCGGACCAGGTCGGTCAGCCGATCCTCGTCGGTCGCCCCCGTCTCGGTTTTGAGCAATTCGACTTCGGTGGCGATTCCCGCCGTGTCCGTCTCGCTCGCTGCGAGGTATGGGTGTTCGATCACGACACAGCGCGAGCGCAGTGCGTCGTTGAGTTCGGCGGTGTCAGCGTAATGAAGCGGGTTTATCGTTGCTGTCGCGTGGAAATCTGGGTGGATGTACCGGCCGAGATGCGTCTCCGATTCCCACGATTCCTCAGCGGGCAGGTCTCGGAGGGTGCGCCCAACGCCACGCAGGTGCAGTTCCCGCTTCCCCCGGTCCTCGTAAAGTGGATGGAGGTACGCGGTAACCGATCCCGTCGCCATGTTGAGTTCGTCGGCGACGTAGATCCCGCCGAAGATCGCAGCTTTCGCGGCTTGTCCCAGGATGTAGTAGGTCCCGCCCTGGCCGTCGAGGTCCTTCTCGCCCACGACGTCCAGCACCGAGGTGTCCGCGCCGAACTCCTGGCGGTAGACCGGGAGGTTGACCGTCGCAGCCGCAGAGCGAACGAGGTGATTCTTCCCGGTCCCGGCCTCGCCCTCCAAGATAACCGGCTTATCGAGGGAGAGTGCCCGATAGAAGGTTTCCTCGGTGTCCCGGGGCACGCCATCGAGTGAAGCGGGGAAGTAGGGCACGTCGATTTCGGGCATGGCCGGATGACCGTCTGTTAACTCCCGGAGCCCGGCGTGTGTTTCGCCCGTGGGGGTCCCAGCGAGCAGTCTCTCGGGGTTGACATCGACGCGGAGTCCGTTGATATCGTAATACTCCCCGTCATCGGTCCAACGTCCAGTGGTTTCGCTCATCGGTGATCCGTCTCCTGGTAATGAAACCGCCGACCGACCACCCGGCGGATCACGACTGCTCCGGGCTGGTTCGCTGTTCGATCCCCGTCCTCACGGTCCGTTACTTGATCCCCGCCCCCACGATTCGTTACCCGATCCTCGTCCTCACGGTCCGTTACTCGATCCCCGCCCCCACGATTCGTTACCCGATCCTCGTCCTCACGGTCCGTTACTCG
>CAZJZA010000004.1:0-12707 GCA_964550355.1 uncultured Halobacteriales archaeon | reverse complement strand
ATCCCCGTCCTCACGGTCCGCTACTTGATTATCTCCGTTAGGCTTCCGCCGGACCCGCCAGAGCGGCCCGAAGAAGTCGATCAATTGTGATTGCATTTCCTCGATGTCCCGTTCGTGGATGTGGGATTTCCAGCCGTCGTCCTCGTGAATATGCGCTCGTTTCTCCCCGTACACGGCCACCGTGACGTCGTCTTCTCTCTCGATTCTCGCGAGGCGACGATACGGCGTATGCGCGTAAAAGCCGCGAAACAGTTCCGTGATCGCATCGACCGCCGTCTCGGGGAGGGGTGCATAAATCGGGTCGTCGAAGGTGACAGTCAACTCGGCGACCTGCTCGGCTTCGCCCCGGGGCAGATCCCGCTCGGGGTCCGTGCCGTCGAACAACCACACGCTCGGTTCGGCTATCTCGACCATGGCTTTCGGTGTCTGTCCTCAATATGGATTCGTCCCGTTTCTCGTGTCTCCCGTTATCCGTCCGGGGGTTGCCCCACAGAGAGGACACCCCGATGTGGACTGTCGTGCTCTGAAACGATGATTCGCGCTCCACCACACTAACTTTTCCTCTCGAAACGCGTGGTGGACGGGCCAAAACAGCCCCATTCGGTCACGGGGCTTCGCTCGGTCGCAGCCTCATTCGGCCACGTGGCTTCGCTCAGTCACAGCCCCATTCGGTCACGGGCATGGGCGATCTCCGCCGGACCGCCACGACACCCCTTCGGTCACGGGCCTCGTTCGGTCACAGGTTCGTTCGGCGCGGATGAAACCGTCTCGTCCCCGCGTTTTACTTGATCGATGCGGGTCGAAAGCGCGATGAAGGTCCCAAAGAGGGTCAACACCACCGCTGCTGCCGCCGCGAGGTCGTGGGCCATCAGGTCATGGTTGAACCCACCGACGACCTGTTCGGCCCGGAGCATGGTGTGATGAATCTGTCCGGCAAACGGGACGAAATAATCGACGAGGTCGTTGAGCCCGTACCAGAATACCCCTACTGCGACCGCCCGAATCGAGAACGTGGCATACCGGTGGACGAGAAACGCCTCTGCGGCCATGGCGAGGTGACTGGTGATCAAAAACACGTAAAGCCAGGTCGCGATGCCGGTGGGGCCGTTGAGGAAGAGTTGGACGAACGGCGTCCACAGACCCAGTTTGAGTGCCCCGAAAAAGGCAAGTGAGTGGAGCCAATCGGCCTCGTACTCGAAGCGGTAGGCAAGCAAAGAAAGCCCGATAAAGAGCGTGGCGAGTGGACTGTCCGGCACCAGCGGCCAGGCGACGATCGGGGTCGAGGCGAACTGAAACCGGTAGTACCAGAAGCCAAACGCCGTCCCGACGAGGTTGATGAGGGCGATCGGAACCGCGAGACGTAGGGCCAGATCTTCGATGGGTCGTGGCAGTGGGGCGAGATACCACGGTGGGCGCTCCGTCGACATATCCGGGGGGAAGACGGCCGTTCTCAAAGCCGTGTTGATCCCGGCGGCTGTAGAATAGGGAGAGGAGGGACCAACGATAACGTGGATCGGCAACCCGGTGAACCAGTTACAACGGTATTTTCGTTGTCCTTTGCTAGTGATAGGTTTCAGCGAGAGTGCTGAATATGCGCTTTGTATTCAGCAGCACCCACACTAACTACCTGATTTCTGACAAAATCGGTGTGAACATACAGTGAATCTATCTTGCACCGTAACCGTGATTCGATTAGAAAAACCTCGACTTCAGTCGTGGGTGATCAGGGCGGGAGGTGACGGTCATAGATATTCCGCCGGTGTCCGACTGCTTCGACAACGAGGACATCGTCTTCTCGGTCCCACGTGATGATTGCACGGTAGTCGCCGGCACGAAGCTTGTAATACCGATACCCAGTGAGCTTTTCGAGGCGATGAGCGGTCCAGTCTTTTGCCTCGTCGAGCTTTTTCACCAGTCGTTCCTGAGCGGTTGATTCGAGTCCGTCAAGCAAATCGAGGGCTTTCGGCGTCCAATCGATTAGTCATCGATGTCGAGGCGATTCTTCACTTCGTCTTGCGACACCGTCTCACCCTGCTCTCGCTGTTCGCGGCTCTCGACCAGGTGCTCCAGTGCTTCCGCGGAGAGCTGCGTGGGGGGATTGACGGCGTCCCGAAGGGCGTCACGAATGAACTCGGACTTGTTCGCGTAACCGCGTTCCTCCCACAGCTCGTCGATTTGCGTCAGCAGCGACTGTGGCACCCTGACGTTGATTTTCTCCATTTCTCCGTCACCGCCGGAATCGCTTTCGGTGCTCATACAGTGTGATACGCTTGTATCACGTAAGTAGTTTTGGACGAACACTGAAAGGGTGGGCTTTCGGCTCACTATCGTTGGAATAACTGCCCACCCGTCGTGAACCAACTATGGGGGGCACGTGAAATGCCGCTGCCAAGAACAATTTAACGTCCGTGGGCACCCCGCGTGTATACACGAAATCAACACAAGCCACCGATGATGCGCCAGATGTTCCAGGAATAGCGGGCGATTTTGCGGTTTTCGCCAGATTTAGTGGTTCAATCGGTCGTTAGGGGGAACCACACTTTTTTCAAACCATGTGACGGATCTCCCGGAATTGAGGAGGAACCAACTTTTCTCAGAGGGTTACATTGATCGGCGTGCTGAATACAAACCCCGAGGTCAGCAGTAGGTGACGTTACAGCCCCGAATTCTTTGATGCATTTTCTGCGATCGGCAGTTCCACCGCAAAAACGGTTCCCTCTGGTTCGTTGTCCTCGACACGTAC
Source organism: uncultured Halobacteriales archaeon (assembly GCA_964550355.1). Taxonomy (GTDB): domain Archaea; phylum Halobacteriota; class Halobacteria; order Halobacteriales; family Halobacteriaceae; genus Halodesulfurarchaeum. Next base: position 9,964 of record CAZJZA010000004.1, on the reverse strand, counting down.
ATCACCCTCGTACCGATCAACAAGCGTTTTGACGAGATACAAACCGAGACCGGTTCCGTCGCTGTTTAGGCCCACCTCTCCTCGGGCGAAGATTATATCTTTGTGATCGTCGGCGATTCCGGGACCATTATCGGCGATTTGGACCACCACGTTTTCTCCGTCTCGCGTCCCTGAAATGGTGACTTCAGGGACTTCTTTGTCGTTGTGCTGAATTGCGTTGTTCAACAGATTTCGAAACACTGACTCCAGCATATCGTCGGCGAGTACCTTTACGTCCGGAATTGATCCATGGATGGAGATAGTGACGTTAGTGTAACCCGATCGGACATTGTCGGTTTCCGCTTCGAGGATGTCTCGAAGTTTGACCGGAAGGCGATCCGCTTCGGGTTGTAGCATGATCTCCGTCACATCTTTCGCGGTTTCGGTGATGTTATTTGCCTCGCGGGCTGCTTTGAGGACCTGCTCCGCCTGCTCTCCACCATCCTCATCTACCTTGGACTGTAAGGTCTGTGCATATGCCCTCACGAGCTGAAGTTTGTTGCGGATATCGTGACGTACGACCTGATTGAGCATTTCGAGATTGTCACGTTGGTCTTCGAGTTTTTGTTCGTACTCTTTGCGCTCGGTGGTGTCTTGTGCAACGGCGACAAATTTTACTGGCTCCTCACCTCCAGTGGTGATGGGTGAAATTGACTGATTGAGAACTATTTGATCGTCATCTGCTCGTTCGTCGATTATTTCTCGGTTCCAACGATTTCCTGAAAGAATCGTATCCCACAATTCCTCATAAAAGGCGTCGCCGTGCTTTCCTGATTTGAGAATCCGGGGATTTCGACCGACCGCCTCGTCCTTGCTGTATCCGGTAATATCCTCGAAAGCAGGATTGACAAACTCGATAGTCCCTTCCCTATCCGTGATGTAGACGGCATGGGCGGTTTGTTCGACAGCCTCTCGAAACTGTTCCAGTTTGATTTCACGCTGCTTTCGATCGTGAATGTCGAGATGGATTCCTATCGAACGGACGGGCTCACCATCCTCGTCGCGCTCGATGACCTTCCCCAAATTCTGAATCCATTTCCAGGAGCCTGTCGCCGTCCGCAACCGATATTCACACTTATAGAACTCAGCGTCGCCTTCAATGTGTGCATTTAATGCTTTTCGATGAGGCCCGAGATCTTTGGGATGGGCCATTTGTTTGAAATCCATGATTTCACCACCAACCTCACCCGGTTCGTAGCCGAGCATTCCGGCCCATCGCTCGTCCCGGTACACCTCATCAGTCTCCATGTCCCAGTCCCATACCCCAAGATTAGCTGCTTCCAGCGCCAGTTCGAGACGTTCTTTAAGTTCTGTGAGTTCTTGGTCACGCTCAGTTCGTCTGAGAGCACTCGCAATGAGTTGTCCGGCCATCCGCAATATATCGGTGAATTCCTCCGGCCACTGATTTTTCTCTTTAATCCAATCAAATCCAATAAACCCCACTAGTGTTCCATTGGATACCATCGGGGCGACGATCAGGGAGAATATATTCTGCTTTCTCAATACCCTTTGGAGTTCTTCTGCTTCGGGAGGGAGTTCCGATACATCAGGTATCTTCACGTTTTCGAAGCTCTGTAGTTTTTGGAATAACCACGGAAATGAATCGAGATCTACATCTTGGAGCGTATCGATCTGCGGCTCGACTCCCTCCGCACACCATTCATGAGTATTGCTGAGAGTTTTGGTCTCGTGGTTTACCTGAAACACGTAGCTTCGATCTGCTTCTACCAGCGTCCCAATTTTCTCTAGTGTTTCATCTATCTTTGTGTCGATATCACTCCTCTCAGACTGGAGAAGATTTATTGAAAGTTCCGTGAGTTTTTCCTGGAATGTCCGAGAGCTTTCCTGTACTTCCTTTGACTGTTGGGCCGCTCGATATCGTTCGACATATTTTCTAATGTGATTTGCCAAGACGGTGTATTGATCAGTCTTCTTTTGCAGATAATCGGTAACCCCCGCACTAATTGCTTTGCTGGCTATTTCTTCGGACCCTTTTCCGGTATAGAGAATGAATGGGAGGTCTGAGTCTTCTTTCCTAACGGTTTCGAGAAATTCAATCCCATTCTGGCCAGGCATATCGTAGTCGGCGACGATACAGTCAAAGTCCTCTTCAGCCAGTATTTCGCAGGCGTCGGCTGGATTGGTTGTTGTCCGGACGTCAATGCGGTCGTCTTCTCGTTGAAGAAATGCAGATACACGATCACCCAAATCCGGGTCGTGCTCCACGTCGGGGGCGCGTATCTGCTGGTCCATGTCCGGTTATACAGGGGGCTAGGGGAAAGACCTTGCCAATGGCTCGCACACCAAATATTTCAATCCCCTCCAAGGGGAATGGCGTAGTTCGGTGCTGAATTCGCGTCTTCTATTCAGCATGTTCATTGAATCCTATCATCATAGGGTTTCAACAAGGCCAAAGAAGTAATCCGCTTGGTCAAAACCATTTTAGCACATATTCATCGCATCTTCCGTCAATCGGTATCGGTACGCCTGATTTAGGAAGACGATTCGTCCGTATTCCTCCGATTTGGTAACCTCTTCCGAGGATTCGATCGCATCAACGGCCGTATTTAACCGTTCAACAGGGTCTCCGGAACGAAGGTGTTCAACGACACGCTCGGGCGAGACCGCAAATTCAGTAGCCAAGATACTTCGAATTGTCCGACCAGCACCATCTGCAAGTGCCACAGATGGGACTGATGTCAACGCAGTTGGAGCTCCGAGTTCTGCAGCATCGTCGTCAAGTTCGACCGACTGGAGTTCATCGTCAATATGTGCGATGAGCGAGTCAAGATTCGTGTTGGCCTCCTCAGTCACGTGGCCATTGACGATCTCGTCAATCCGTTCGCTAATCGCGAAAACATTCGGCCCAGGCGGCGTCGTCGCCTCGAGTAGATCAAGATCAACGAGATGGTTCAGAACCGTCTTTGCCTGATAATCCAGCTCAAGTCCAAGTTCGTCTAGTAGTTCCGTCCGTTTGATCCCATCACTATCCGGACCGATATCAGCCTCATAGAACGCTTTTGCGAGTTTAATCTGGTCGTCGACGCTATGCGTTGTATCCTTCCGTTCGCGAATGTATCGAACCACCTCGTCGAAGTCAGATGACCCGTCTTCAGGGCCGATCGAGAATGCTTGCTCAACACTGTCTGGAAGATCGGGACGAGGAGCATCTAGATGCCTCTGTGCCTGCTCTGACAGGCGGGTGTTCTCGTACAGCGCGCGAGCAATCGGGAGGCCTCGGAGATAGTTGTATTCAAAGAGAATTTTCACTCCGTATTCCGTTAGGCCGTAAAATTGCGAAGGCAGGCCTCGCGAATCCTCGTTAGGCGAGTGTTCATAACAATTGATGATTCCCGCATCTCCGAGAACCTGAAGCTGATCCCGAATAGCCGCCTTGTTTTTTGGCATCATGTAGTCCAGTTCATCTAGTGACGGCAAATGTGCCGGGTGGCCCAAGATGTACTGAAGTACCAAATGCCGGGTTTCTTGAGATAGCAAATCGTAGATCTGCCGCTGTTCCTCGAACGGGCCTTTATTCTCCGCGGCAGGTGTTTCACTCATGTTTCCTGTTTAGGACTTTATCGGCAACGCTCAAATCACTTTGGGTAAACCAATTTGGTAAACAAACTAAAACCCAAATCGGTTGGGAACATATTTACTGGTGTAGATGGACGTACGAAGTAATGGATGAGCCTGGGAGGTCGGTCGATGCTACTGAGATCATGGAGACGGTTAACGATGCACTCCAAGGTCTTGAGCTTGAACCGCACGAGACATCCCAGATACTCAGCTTCGCTAATCAGGAAGTTTCGCATCTCCAGACGCCGGAGACATCGTACATAATCCTCGGGAGTTACCGCGACCCCTACATCCGCCGATTACGGATCGTCGAGAACGCGCTAAACAAACGGCTGGGTACGTATTCCTTCTTGATCGGTGACCTACGCCAGATAGACATCGACCGTCTCCCAGTGTTTCGGATCCGATTTTCGTTGCTAGCCACGTATGCGGATCACATCGTTGCGGTCTACGAGCAGGATGCTGGTGGGGAAATAACCGAACTAGGGAAAATCAGCAGTAGTCCGTATTTCACAAAATCAACTGTCCTCCCCCGAGACTACGACTGGATGACTGATAGATATCTCGAAAACGATACCGATGTACTCGCTGCGGCAGTTAACATCTATTTCAACGAGGATCTCGATGCGGAACAGACCCAAGAAGAATTAGAAGTGTTGGTCACACAAGCCCAGCAAAGCGGTATCGAGGCTGATCTAGAGGAGATCGTAGAGGCAGTCGAAGATCGAGAAGATGCCGAGGACGAGGCAGTCTCGTACAGTTGGGTACATCTGAATGAATTTCGGTTGTTCGAACTCCACAATCAGTGCCTGCCATGGTCTGATCCCGAAGACTTGCGCGACATATCCAGTGAGATCCCGTAAGACCGGACAGAAGTATGTCGGGATTGGCGTTTTAAAATCCGTTATAGAGTAGCTCTCGCTAGGGTCTAAACGTGCCCCATTATTCCATTCACGGTTGGGGTACCTTCAGATCATCCGGCCCGTGCTCGGAGAGCTTGAGGGCCGGATATTCGTCTTGGATAATATCGTGGATGATCTCGGCATATTTCACCTTCTCCCGGATCAGGAACTCGTGGTATTCGGGTTTCGTCCACGGTTTGTAGATCCCACCGCTTGCTGCTAAGGCCTCACCTGGCTCGATCTTGAGATAGGCGGGAGAGGCCACACGGGCCATCTCCGGCCCTTCATAGAAGCGATTGAACCCACCCATCGACTCGCCAAGCAGGATGTGGAGATCGATGGGAATGTCGATCGCCTGCCGGATGGAACTCATCATCGGGAGGCTCACGTCCCCGAGTGGGTTAAACGTGCCCGCGCCGAGATCTTCGAGCACCTTGCCGCCAGCAGCGTTCGCGTGCCCGGCGTAGATGGATACCTTGAACGTTACGTCATCTGGAATCAGCCCTTCCTGTTTGAGTTGATCGGCCAGCCAGAGCATTCCCTCATCAGTGACCAGAAAACCCCGAAAACCGAACTTGATGGCTCGCAGTACGTCTTTGAACGCCCGGCGGAGGTTGTCCGATCCCCTGACACGCAGGCCGGATAATGCCCCTTCTGGGGTCGCCACCTGTCTCCCGGTGTTCCAACTCGACCTGGGGCCGGGGGTGATGATCACTTCCATGTCGCTTTCGTGAGCAAGCCGGGCGAACTCCGCCAGTTCGTCATCAGACAGATAGGTACTGCCCATCACGGTGCTGATCAGTCGGTGAATCGGGATGTCCCGCTTTTCCCGCTCGTCGATGAGTGCCCGCAGCGTCGATGGACGTTCGACCCCCGAGATTTCCATCCGATAATTGGCCCCGTCGGGAAAGCGTTCCTCTGACGCTGGCAGGTGTTTCGGATCCTCGCTTGGGACGCCGAGCGATTCCATGGCTTCCTCGATATCCGCTATCTCGGTCATCTCTGGCAGGACTTGTGTTAGATTGTCAGAAATAGTTTGCTGTTACCACAGCACTAATTTATGGGAAAACCCCCCACCAGGGTGGGATTGTAGATTGACAACCACGTGAAAGACAGTCGTGCTGTGAATGTAACCCGACGCTGGATGTCGACCTCTCAGGAATCTCTGGGCAACTCGACGACGAACACGGATCCCTCCGGGTCGTTCTCTTCGACCCGCAGGCTCCCGTCGTAGCGATCCACGAGTGACTTGACGAGGTAGAGGCCGAGCCCGGTCCCTTCGCTTTCCAGACCATGTTCGCCTTTCTCGAAGATTTCGTCCTTCCGGTCGTCTGGAATGCCTGGTCCGTTGTCCGCAAACTCGATTGTGACCTGGTCCTCCCCAGCGGTCGCCGAGACGGTGACTTCCGGTTCATCCTCGTCGTTGTGGACGATCGCGTTCTGCAACAGATTTCGGAACACCGACTCGAGCATCCCGTCGACGAGCACGGTGACGTCGGGGATCGACCCCTCGGTTTCGATCCGAGCCTGGTTGTAATTGGAGCTGACACTCTCGAGTTCCGTTTTGAGGACAGGCTCGAGTGACCGGGCTTTGAGTTCCGTCTCCGAGCGAAGCACGACGTCGGCCACGTCCCGGGCCGTCTGGGTAATCTCGATCGCGTTTCGGGCCGCTTCGAGTACCGTTCGAGCCAGTTCGACCCCTTCCTCGTCGGTGTGTTTTTTCAAAAGTTCCGCATAGGAAACAACGATCTGGAGGTCGTTTCGGATGTCGTGTCGAACGATCTGATTGAGGATTTGGAGGGTGTCCCGCTGCACTTCGATCTGTTTTTCGTACGTTTTTCGCTCCGTGATATTTCGCGCGTACCCGAGCACTCCATCGGGCTCCGAGCCGACCGGCTTGTAGGGTATGAGTATCGTCTGGAAGGTTCGCACTTCGCCGTCACTGGTCTGGGCTTTTCGCTCCGGAATGATGAGTGATTCTCCTGACTCGATGACTTTCAGGTCCTCTTCTCGGTACTGTTCGAAGGTTCTCTCGCCCATTCCCAACTCCCGTTCGGTTTTGCCGATCATCGCTTCGGGTGGGCGGCCGAAGATCTCTCCGACCGCTTCGTTCGCCAGGAGGTATTCCCCGTTGCGATTCTTGACGAAAATCGGGTCCGGAACGAGATCGATGATCTGGCGGAGCCGCTGTTTCGACTGTTCCCGCGCTTGCTCGGCTCGCTTCTGCTCGTCGATGTCCTGATGGATGCCAACCGATCTGACGGGATTTCCTTCCTCGTCCCACTCCATGATCTTCCCGATATTCCGCACCCATTTCCACTCTCCTGAAGCCGTTTTGAGGCGATAATCGAGCGTGTACAGGTCCTTTTCCCCTTTGATGTGGCCTTTGAGTGCTTCGTCGTGGGCTTTACGATCATCCGGATGGAGAAGCGTTTCCCATCCGTCGATCTTGGCTTCGACCTCTCCCGGCTCGTAACCCAACATCGCTGTCCACTGCTCACTCCGCGTCACGTGACCGGTTTTCATATCCCAGTCCCAGATCCCGAGATTTGCCCCCTCGATGGCCAGATTGAGACGCTCGGTTTTTTCTTCGAGTTCTTTCTCCCGTTCTTTCCGCTCGGTAATATCCCGCATCGCCGTGACGTCACCGACGACTGCCCCTTCCTCATCCCGGAGGGGATAGAACTTGACATCGAGTGCCCGGTCCTCGCCCGCCGCGTTCTGTCGTGTCATCTCGAATGACACTCGTTCGCCGTCGTAGACCGCTTCGAGATACGGCTCGACCTCGTCGAGGGTTTCCGAGCCGACGACGGCCTCGTTCCGAACTCCCGAGAGGTCGGCGTCCACCGGGATTCCGTGGAACTCCCGGTATCGCTCGTTGGCGAACAGGAACTCGTGGTTCCGATTCGAGGCAGCGAGCATGTCCGTCGAACTCTCGACGGTCTGGCGGTAGCGCTGGAGTTCTTTTTCCTGGGCTTTTCGTTTGGTTATCTCCCTGTCGATTGCAAAAAATCCGATGACGTTTCCCGCCTCGTCATACCGCGGGATCTTGTTCACCGAATACCAGTGTTCCGAGCCGTCGGCGTGTGTCAGTTTTCGCTCCCGGTCGAGCACTTTCTGCCCCTGGAGGGCCTTTCGCTCACACTCCATAACCTCAGCAGCCAGGTGCTCCGGCCAGAGCTCCTCCGTTTTCTTTCCGATTAGTTCTGCAGGCTCTGTATCCAGGACGTCCGCGAACGACCGTCCGGCGTGAACGAGTCGGTGGTCGGTGTCCTTGAAATAAAGCAGGTCCGCGGAGGCTTCGGTGAGGAGTTCGAAAAGCTCCTCGTCGTCTGCCTGGTTCCGGGTCGTGAGGAGATAGCCGCCAAGTTCTGTATCCCCCAGATCTCGACCGACGGTTTCGACCCACTGCCACTGCCCCACAGACGTTTGGATCCGGTGGCGGATAGGGTCATTCGAGTCCAGTTTGCCGGAAACGAGCGATGAAAATCGCGAGGACACCCGGTCGCGGTCGTCGGGATGGACGAGGTCGAGGATGGACTCGCCCACGAGGGCCTCCCGGTCGTGTCCCGTCACCGATTCGACCGCAGGGTTCACGTAGGAAATCTCCCCTTCCTCGTCTACGACGGAGACGATGTTTTGTACGTGCCCCAATAGATCGTCCAGGAACGACTTGGTATGGGACACCATGCGATACGTTTTCTGGGAGCCACCGCCATATACTGATTGTGGTCTGACCTGTGGGTTCCCCGCTGGGTACGTGGTTAACCGCAATGTCGGCCACAAATCCCCGGTCGAACACTGGAGACGTGCCCGTCCTGGAAACTGATTCCCGCCACGACGGAGGCCATTACGGGCCTGAGAGAGTTGGCCATCGCTGTTTACCCGGGGGCTAATGAAACGGTCTTTCACGGCCCAGTACGAACTGTCCACTATCGATGGATGTTTTTGGCTCGATGGTCCGGTCGGTCGCCGCGTTGCGGGGTGAGGGACGCGGCCGGGTCTTACTTACCGTGGCGTCCGGGTGGGGGTTGCTCGTGGGAACGCGGATGAGTTACCCGGTCTTGCTTCCGTACATCCGGGAAGCCTATGGCCTGTCGCTCTCGGTCGCCGGGCTGCTCGTGACGATCCTGTGGCTTGGTTCCGCGCTGGGACAGCTCCCGGGCGGGATCCTCGCGGATCGGTACAACGAGCGATACGTGATGACGGCGGCTCTGGTCGTCGTCGCGGTGGCCCTGTCGGTCGTCGCGGCGACCCGGAGCGCCGTGGTCGTGTTTTTGGCCACGGGGCTCGTCGGTATCGGGCTCTCCTTGTATCCAATCGCCCGCATTACCGTCCTGACCGAGATTTATCCGGACACGATCGGGAGCGCACTGGGCGTGACGATGGCAACCGGCGACATTGGACAAACGGTACTGCCGCCTGCCGTCGGCTTTCTCGCCGCCGCAGTCGCCTGGCAACTCGGCCTCGGGATGCTCGTCCCGGTATTTCTGGCGGTGGCCGCGTTGGTCTGGTTCGTTGTTCCCGATGGGGAGGCATCTCCGGAGGGGGCGCTTTCTTTCGACCGGGCACGGGCCGTCATCGGGGAACTTCGGACCCGAACGATGTTTCTGGTCACCGTCGTGCTCTTTTTCTACATTCTGGTCTGGCAGTCCTTTACCGGGTTCTATCCGACGTATCTGGTCGAGGTCAAGGGACTTTCGCCCGCGGTGGCCGGGACTGTCTTCGCCCTGTTCTTCGGTGTCGGGGTCGTCGTGAAACCGATCTCCGGGGCCGCTTACGACAGAATCGGGATGCGCGGTTCGCTTTTGGCCGTGTTGGTCGGCCCCGTAATCGGGTTGGGGGCCCTTCCCTTCGTCGAGGGGTTCTATTCGTTGCTTCTCCTGACCGCGCTCATCAGCACGATGCTCGGTTCGGGAGCGATCACCCAGTCGTATCTCGCAGAGGAGATCCCCGCGGAAATTCGAGGGACCGGCCTGGGCGTCGTTCGCACAACAGCGGCCTCGCTCGGTGCTGTCGGGCCGGTGTTGTTCGGGCTGCTAGCGGATGGGGGCCTCTTCGATGAGGGATATCTCGTTCTGGCCGGGCTGATGGTGCTAATTCTGGCACTCACCTCCAGAATGCCTCAGTCCTGATCCGATCCAAGGTGTCGGTAATCGGGCGAATCCGGTCTGCTGGACGGTCTGGCACCGCTATTCTGGTTGGAGACACCTGTAATTACAAGCAATTAAATTTTATATGGTTTGGGAGTAATGAATTCTCCTATGAGCGAGTACACCACGATCTCCCTCAAGCGGGAGTTTGTGGAAGACGTCGAGGAGTACATCGAGGACGAACCGTTTGGCTCCGTCAAGGAGTTCGTCAAACACCTGGTGTTGCGGGAGATGGAGTCAGAGGAGGGTATTTCGGAAGCAGAGGCCAAACAATTGGGACAGAAACTTCAG
>CAZJZA010000003.1:0-23743 GCA_964550355.1 uncultured Halobacteriales archaeon | reverse complement strand
TTCAACAATCTCAGATTGTTCGTCCTGCTACTGGTCATCATTCTCGTTAGCAGCGTGTTGTTCGTGCTTGCAATTTATTTCATCCGCTTGGTATACACGCACATCGAAACGCCCGTGACGAAAGGTCTCCTGTATCCGCTGATTTTCGGAATAATTATCGCGGACTGTGTCGGTATCGCACTGCTCGTTCCGTCATTTCCCGACACGTTCCCGGAGCTGTCCGTCGCGGTAGCTATATGGCTCAAATCGACGATATTCTCCGTCGGCGGCATCGCCGACTGGTTTAGCGCTCATTTCACGCTCCGCGGAGTCAATTATTACCTGTTGTGGGTGGGAATCGATCTCGCGATCGCTTGGCCCTTCACCCTTTTCGACGTCGCCGCATCGTGGGGGACGGAGTTCCACGGGGCTTCCAAGTAACGTGTGGACCGCTGACGACGATGTCTGCTACCCAGCCCGGATTTTCCATCGTCCGTAACGCTGATCGAATCGCTCCGAATCACCCTTCTCGAGGAGATATCGAAGAAAGGCCGACGTGAATGAGAAGAGGCCCACAAGAAAGTACTAACATTTGCAGGATATTCCCTTTGTGCAATGACGGTAGGGCCCTGCGATCGTGTCACCCATGATTGGTTTCTCACGGACGAACCGGCGTGAGCGACACGGCGGAACGGATAAGCCCAACACGTGGCAAGTCGTGGCATGCCGTTACTGCAGTTCGACACCACGCTGCCGTTGTCCGCCGAAGCGAAGGCATCGTTTGCAGAGACAGTAACGGAACTGTACACGACTGAGATGGCGACGACCGCGAGCCACGTCGCCGTGACGATCCGCGAGCAGGCCTCCACGGATCTATACCTCGGTCGAGCAGTCGATGGGCCACTGTTGTTCTTGGACGCCGAGATTCGACAGGGACGGTCGTTCGAGCGAAAGCGTGCATTTGCGCTCGCGGTCATGGAACACGCTGGGGCCACGTTCGACGTTCCCGACGAGAACATGAAGGTCGTGTTCACCGAACACCCGGGGGAATCGATGATGGGCGTCGACCGCGTCGGCGGCGAGTGGGACGGCGAGTGAGATGGAGGCGTGAGGCGGTAGACGGCCATCACACCCAACCTCGCCATCTTCCCACCCGGAGCAACAGCGGGGGCTGAAATCAGCACGCACCGCCTTTCAGTGCCGGGAAATCAAAAGAGCCGGACGGCCAGATTGCGAATCACCGACTCAACCCAGGAACGACCGCAACCGATCCAATCCCTCCTCCAGTTCCGCGGTCGGAAGGCCGAAACCGATCCGGAAGTAGTCGTCGAACCCGAAAGTCGCTCCAGGGGCCAGCACCACCGATTCTTGCTCGACGAATTCCCGGCAGAACGCTTTCGACCCGTCGAATCCCGGCGGCACCTCGACGAAACCGTTGACCCCGACCGGGTCGAACCAAGCGAGGTCCTGTTCGCCGAGGAAATCCCGAACGATCTCTCGATTCCGCTCCGCGAGTGCCCGGTTCTCGGCGAGAATGTCGGCCTCCTGTTCGCCGAGGGCCTGCTTTGCGACGTGCTGGCCGATCTTCGAGGGCGAGATCGTGGTGTAGTCCTTCCACTGCCATGCGTTTTCGACCACGGCTTCGGCTCCCACGAGCCAGCCGAATCGCAACCCGGCAAGCCCGTAGGCTTTCGTGAGGCCGGCGGTGCTGATACCCCGCTCGCCCAGCGAGGCGACGGGCGGATTCGGATCCGGCGAAAGGAGTCGGTACACCTCGTCCGCGTGGAGGTAGGCATCGTTGTCCGCGGCGAGGTCGTAGAGGGCCCGAATCGTCTCCGGGTCGTGATACCGACCGGTGGGATTGTTCGGATTGTTGACGACGATGAGCCGGGTTTCGGGACGGATCGCCCCGCTAACGGCGTCGAGATCGAGGGTCCAGTCCGGTGGCTGGAGGGAAACGGTGGTCACCGACGCGATGGTTTCCGGAACCGTTCGGAGGGCCTGGTAGGTCGGCGTGATCACGACCGCGTGATCGTCTCGGTCGAGGAGCGAGCGGTAGAGCGTGTAATTCGCCTCCTGCGTGCCGACCGTGAGCAGGACCTCATCCCGAGTTCGTCCGTACTGCTCCCCGATTTGGGAGCGGAGTTCGGGATCCCCGTTGGTCGGAATGACGTAGCCAAGTCGGCCGGGATCGAGGTCGAAGCGATCGGCCGGCAGGCTCCTGATGCCCGATTCGGCGAGCATGATGTCGGCGTCGAACTCGTACTCGGCGAACCAGCGCTCGAGTTCGAAGGGCGGAACGTCCATACCGGGAACTCGAGCCCGGGGACTTAGTGCTCCCCGGATTAATCGTCACTCTCGAGGGCAGTTGGTCTCGAGATGTCGATTGATTCGGTGAGTCTCGGTAGCTACCCGGATAACGCCTCGCTCGCCGGGGAAAACTCGATCGTGGTACCCAGTCCGGCTTCTCGGGCCCGCTCGTAGAGCAGGAACCCGGCGGCCGCCGTTTCGATGCCGGTACCACCGCTGTCGAAGACGGTGATCTGGTCGGGATCCGTTCGGCCCGGTGCCGCGCCGGCGATCACCTCGCCGAGTTCCGCGTGGACGTGATCCGCCTCGATCGCACCCGCCTCGACGGCGTTGAGATAGGCGCCTGCGTCCTGGGTGGTCCGGGCCGCCAGATCGGGAACGTACAGGGCGCGCTCGATGGTCGTCGGATCGAGTTCGAAGCGGTCGGGATCGTACTGCCCCATCGCGGTGATGTGAGTCCCTAATTCGAGATCCGAACCATCGAAGACCGGCTCGCTGGCGTTGGTGGCTGTTATGACGATGTCGGCCCCCTCGATCGCGGACTCGGCACTCGAAACGGGGGAGATCGGAATCCCGAGATCGGCGGCCATCTCATCGGCGAAAGTCTCGCGGTTCTCCGGAGTGGGTGAGAAGACCCGGACTGCACCGAGATCGCGAACGGTCGCCGTCGCCCGAAGTTGGCCCTGGGCCTGCGTGCCACTGCCGATGATCGCGAGTTCGCTGGCGTCCGCCCTGGCGAGGGCATCGACGCCGACGGCCCCGGTGGCACCAGTTTTGAATGGGTTCATGCTCGCGCCGTCGACAATCGCCAGCAATTCGCCCGACTCGACGTCGAAAAGCGGTGTGACGAACCAGGCGTCACCGGCCCCGAACCCGGCGCTATACATGTAGCCGCCCATCACTCCCGTCTCCGGGAGGATGGCCGCGTAGGTCGTAAACAGCCCCGGCGGCTCCGCGTTCTCGAGTGCCGTTCGGGGTTTCGCCGGGGCACCCTCCCCCCGCTGGCGATAGGCGTCGCGAACGGCGTCGACGAATGCCGGTGGCTCCGCGAGCCCGCTCACGTCCTCGCTGGTCAAGAACAGAACCTCGGTCATCGGTCAGTAGACGGGGCCCAACCCGGAAAAACGTCAGGGTGGGCCACCCCGGCTGTTTTGACGTGCCCCCACGTACGCGAGGTTATGAAACGACCGAATGGGACCGTCCCGGATGGTGGATCGACGCCCATCGCGGACGCGGTCTCGATTCTCGAAGACCATCTCGGACCGACCGACCGGACCGAGGAGGTCCCGCTCCACGAGGCGACAGGCCGGGCCCTCGCCGACCCGATCACGGCCCAGCGGGACCTCCCCCATTACCGGCGGGCCGAACGCGATGGATACGCAATCCGGGCCGAGGACACCACCGGGGCGAGGAACGACTCGCCGGTCGTTCTGAATCCCACGGATGAGAGTGTCGGAAATGGAGAAGCAACCTGGGTCCACACGGGCTCGGCCGTTCCGGACGGGGCCGATGCCGTCGTCATGGTCGAGGAGACCGCCGAAACCGACGGCGGGGGGATCGAGATCAGTAAACCAGTCGAGACCGGGGACTACGTGACCCCGATCGGAGCGGAACTCGGGGCCGGAACCCGACTGTACGAACCGGGTCATCGACTCCGGCCCGGCGATCTGGGCGCGCTGAAAGTGGCAGGTGTGAGAACGGTGTCGGTGGTCGAGCCGCCGACTGTCGCCGTCATCCCGACGGGCGAGGAACTCGTGAAAGAAGATCCGGGTCCTGGCGAGGTCGTCGAGACGAACGGCCTCGTCGGCTCGGAGGTGGTCCAGCAGTGGGGCGGAAGCGCCCGGTACAGAAACGTCGTGACAGACGACGAACGGGCGCTTCGAGCCGCCATCGAGCGGGACCTGGACGCGGACCTCATCGTCACGACCGGCGGGTCCTCGGTGGGTGCCCGAGATCTCCTGCCGGCGGTCGTCGCGGATCGCGGGGAGGTATTAGTTCGGGGCCTCGCGCTTCGACCAGGTCACAGCGCCAGCATTGGCGTCGTCTCCGGGACGCCCATTGCGATGCTCCCCGGAACACCCATCGCGACCCTCGTCGTCGCGTGGCTCCTCGTCCGCCCTGCGCTTGCGGGCGCGGTTGGAACACCGGTCGTCGATCCACCGACAGTGCAGGCCACTTTGAAGGAAGCTCTCGAAAGCGAGCGCGGTCGCCGCTCGGTGCACGGGGTCACCATCGAGGAGCCAGACGACGAGAACGAGGTTCCGACCGCCCGCCCCGCTCCACGAGGTGGACTTCCCTCACTCGCCGGGATTGACGGCTGGGTACAAGTGCCGGAATCCAGAACCGGTATCCCGGCTGAAGAAGCAGTGCAGGTCGAAAAATGGGGCACGTTCCCTTGTTGAGTTGAGGCCATTCCGACGCCGACTGGATCCTCATTCAGACGCCGATTAGGCCTCAGTCAGACGCCGATTAGGTCTCAATCAGACGCCGATTGGGTCCTCAGTCCGACGCCGACTGGGACCACAGGTCGGTGAAACTCGAAACACGATAGTCCCCCAGCACGCACTTACCCCGTTCGCAGGACCCGTGGCGCTCGACGTGAACAGCGTCGAGGCCAGCATTCCAGGCCGCGCCGACGTCCGTGTCCGCATCACCGGCCATTACCCCCTTCGCGGCGAGGGGATCGACCCCAAGGTCGTCCATCGCGAGTTCGAGCGGGGCCGGATCGGGCTTCCAGCCGAGGTCAGAAGAACAGGTGACCACCGTGTCGAACCAGTCCGTGATGTCGAGTGACTCCATCACTGGCTCGGCGAGAAACGGCTGGGAATGGGTGACGACACCCACCGGCACGTCGAGGTCCGCGACGAACGCCGCATCGTCGTGGAGGTAGGTGGCTTCGGCCCGTTCGAGTGGGTCCTCGACCGCGTGAAAGGTTTCCCAGAACTCGACTGGTTCGAATCCCAGCCGTTCGAGATAGGCGTCCCGAGAGCCGACGAGCCCGTGCCAGAGCGACCGGGCCTCCCGGTCGGTGAAGTGATAGTCCAGTTGCTCGCCGACCGCGTCGAAGATTCGGCGCGAGTAGGCCCACTCCGTATCGACGAGCGTGCCGTCGAGGTCGAGTAACCAAAAATCGTAGGCCTCGGGCTGCATTCGAGCAACAGTTGTCAGCGGGCAAATAAGTGTTTTGCGTTGCCGGGATTGCCGGTCAGCGAGCCTCGACGCGCTCTGCAAGTTCGAGGTCCTGTTCGGTGACCCCGCCGGCCTCGTGGCTGGTGAATTCGACGGTGACGGAGCGAAACTCGATGACGATCCGGGGGTGGTGAAAGGCCTCGTCGGCGAGGCGAGCGACGTCGCTCGCGAACTCGACGCCGTCCAGATACGAGTCGAAGTCGTACGTTCGAACGATCTGCTCGTTCTCATAGGACCACCCGTCCGGGAGTCGGGTCCTGATGGTTTCCGGCGTGAGTGTCTCTCCCATACCCCTCAATTGGGCGGCCGGATGAAACGGCCTTTCGTTCCGGCGTGGCGGGCCGGTTTGGAATCCGAAAGGGGGGCTCCGTCGCTCAGGGTGTAACGTGGGGACGGTCCTCCCTCAGGGATGGAACCCGGGGACGGACCCTGGTCAGGGTGAAACCCGGGGTCGGTCCTCGGTCAGGGTGAATGCCGGGGTCGGTCCTCGGTCAGGGTGAATGCCGGGGTCGGTCCTCGGTCAGGGCTGGACGAATCCGTCTTCGGTGATCGGAACGACCGTCTCTGCGATCTCGTTTACCGCCGAGACGATGGCGTCCTGTTCGCCGGCCGCTTCCCAGTAGAAAACCAAATCGAACGTATCCGAACGGATGAGTTGCTGGCACTCCCAGATGACGGCGTCATCGCCCAGCCGGCGACCGTGGAACTGCCCGGCCCCGAAGCGCCCGTCGTCCTCGCCGGCGTAGACGTACATCTCGCCGTCCTGGAGATAGTCGGCGATCCGTTCGCCGATCGAGAGCATCAACTCGTTCATCGCCGGCTCCTCGGTGCGGTCGTAGTCCGTGTGGACAACGATCCCGACGAGTTCGGCCTCGCCCGGGCCCAGAAGCGATACCGCCTGGTGGTAGAGTTCGTGGTCGCCTGCCTCGGACATGTAACGCGATTTGGGAAGAAGCCGTTTAGCCGCTCCGATATTCCGAGTGGAAAAAGATCGGTCCTTCCGAGCGGAAAGAGATCGGTCCTTCCGAGCTGAAAGGGACTGACCCTCCCGAGCAGAAAGAGATCGGGCCTTCCGAGCGGAAAGAGATCGGTCCTTCCGAGCTGAAAGGGACTGACCCTCCCGAGCAGAAAGAGATCGGGCCTTCCGAAAGGATAGGGACTGGTCCTCCCAAATGGGAAGAACCCGGATTTCCCGAGCGGAAAACTCATGGACGCCGAGGGTCTTCTTCCAAACGATGCGAGAGTGGATCACCCGTGGGTTCCGGGCCATCTACGAGCGGGTGCTCCGTCGTGAAATTTCGGGTGCGCCCACGCACGTGGCGATCATTCAGGACGGGAACCGCCGCTATGCACGCGAACGCGGGGCCGAAACCAAGGAAGGACACGAGGCCGGTGCCGAGACGACCGAACGCGTCCTCGAGTGGTGTGCGGAACTCGGGATCGAGGAGTTGACGATCTATGCATTCTCCACGGAGAACTTCGACCGACCGGCCGAGGAGCGCGAATACCTCTTCGACCTGCTCGCCGAGAAACTCTACGAATTCGCGGACAGCGACCGGGTCCACGAGGACGAGGTGCAGATCCGTGTACTCGGGCAGACCCATCGGGTTCCCGGCCGCGTACAGAAGGCGATCAACTATGCCCAGCAACAAACCGCCGAGTACGACGCCCTGACACTCAACGTTGCGATCGCCTACGGCGGCCGGGCGGCCCTCCTCGATGTCACCCGTGACGTCGCGAGCGACGTCGCCGTCGGCGACCTCGACCCGGAGGCGGTCGACGTGGACACCATCGAATCGCGGCTCTACCACGGATCGATGCGGGAGGTCGATCTCATCGTTCGGACCGGGGGGGACGAACGAACGAGCAACTTCCTCCCCTGGTACGCGAACGGCAACGAGGCCGCGGCCTTTTTCTGTACGCCCTACTGGCCCGAGTTCTCGAAGGTCGACTTCCTCCGGGCGATCCGGACCTACGAGGCACGCGAGGCCTCCTGGCGGCGGACCCGGACCCAGCGGGCCCTCGCCTTGGTCCGTGCACTGGGCGACGAGGTCCAGGGACGCCGGGTTCTCGACCGGCTCGGAGAGACAATCCCCGACGGGGAACAGCCGGTCGAGGAGCGAGACTCGCCGGCGGACTGATCGAACCACGCCAACACAAAGTTGAGATAACTTGGCGACCTATGGAGGGTATGGACCGACGCGCACTGGCTGTCGTGGCACTCGCGGCCCTCCTCACACTGAGTGGGTGTGCACTCCTCACAGGGGAGACACTCGAATTCACGGCCAATACGGCGACCGTTTCGGATGACGCACAGCAAGCTGCCCAGTACGATCTCGTCGGCGTCGAGACACAGTCGATCAACCGGACCGTCGAGGCTCTCGGACAGGAGCGCACCGTCGTGGCAGAAAACCGAATCGCCACCTACGAGCGGGACCTCGCGGTGACGACCACCGAAGCCGTCGGGACGGTGATCGTGGTTTCGACACCACAGATGACCGTCGCGGGCCAATCAGTGAATCCGGTTGGGTCGATGAGTCCCCGACAGCTCCTCGAAACGATATCCGCGGGCCAGGAGGGGCTCTCTGACGTGGCGCTCCGTGACAACCGGACGGGGACCGTCCTCGGCGAAGACGCGACCGTTTCGGTCTTCGACGCGACGACCGAGTATTCCGGCCAAGAGATCGACGTGACGGTCCACCTCGTCCGGGTCGCCCACGAGGGCGATTACGTCATCGGGGTCGCGGTCCACCCCTCGCTCATGACGACCGAGCAGGCCGGAGTGGACACGATGTTCGCCGGCATCGAGCACACCGGATCCGACTGAGAATACTCTGGAACTGCCGCTGACACCGGTTATTTACAGCGCCAGGGCGAATGAGCGCCATGTTCGAATCCGACGAGATCGGTCGGTTCGAGCGCCAGGAGGCGGTCTTCCGAGACCGAATCCGCGACGATCCCGAGGCCACCTTCACGCCGGAACCGGATCGGTATCACCTCTACATCTCTCGAGCCTGTCCGTGGGCGCACGGGGCCGTGCTCGTTCGGAAGTTGCTGGGCCTCGAGGATGTCATTTCGATGGACGTCGTCGACCCCTATCGAGAGGACGAGGGGTGGCAGTTCACTCCCGAGAAGGAGGGCTGTACCCCGGATACGGTCAATGGTACCGACTATCTCGATGAAGTGTATCAACTCGCTGATTCACGGTTCTCGAAGCGACCGACGGTGCCGGTCCTCTGGGATCGCGAGACGGAGACGATCGTCAACAACGAGTCGATCGAGATCATGCGCATGCTCGCGACGGCCTTTGACTCCCGCAGGGAGGGCGAAGTCGATCTCTATCCCGCCGATCAGCGCGACGAAATCGACCGGATCGTCGAGGCGCTCTACGAACCGATCAACAACGGCGTCTACCGGGCCGGCTTCGCGGACTCCCAGCAGGCTTACGATGAGGCGATAGACGAACTCTTTGCGGCACTCGACCGCTGGGAAGAGAAACTCGCTGACCAGCGGTATCTGTTGGGCGATCGGTTGACCCTCGCCGACCTGCGCCTGTTCGCCACGCTCGTCCGCTTCGATTCGGTCTATCACACCCACTTCAAGTGCAACGTCAGACGGATCGGCGAGTACCCCAACCTCTGGGGACACACCCGCGATATCTACCAGCTCCCCGGCGTCCCCGAGACGGTGAACATGCCCCACATCACGGAGCACTACTACCGGCCCCATCCCCAGATCAATCCCAAGCGGATCGTCGCCCGGGGCCCCGATCTCGACTTCGAGGCGCCGCACGACCGGGACCGGCTTCCCGGCGAACCACCGGCCGGATTGCAATAGCCGGGCGGGCTGTCCCTCCCGAACGGGCGGAGCTCGAGGGCTCCGGGTCTGGCGATCAGTCCGTTTCGAGACCGGCGGCGGTCGATGGGGCCAACCAGTTTCACTTTCGCCGCGGTAGGCACGCCGTTTAGGCCGGCAATCACCGACGATCGAACATGCTCCGTCGGTCCCATCGAGGCGCGATCTTCGCGGACAGCGAGGTGTTCGGCACCGACTGGATCCCGTCGGATTTCCACTCCCGGGACGCGGAACTCGACACGATGGCGACGGCACTCGAACCGATCCTCGAAGCCGAACCCGCGACCGGACTCTTCCTCTCCGGTCCTTCCGGCACGGGCAAGACGAGCAGTAGCCGCTACCTCCTCGGGAAACTCGAGGAACACGCTTTCGAGCTGCAGACCGCGACCGTCAACTGCTGGTCGAATCACTCGCGCTATCGCGTGCTCTACCGGATCGTCGAGGAGATCGAGGGGAACGCGGTAACGACCCGGGACCACGCCGCGGCGGCGCTCCGGGACGCCCTCCGGGATGTCGAGGTGCCCATCGTCGTCGTTCTCGACGAGGCCGACCAACTCGCCGATCCCGAGGTGCTCTATGACCTTTATGAGACGCCGAACCTCGCGGTCGTCGTGACCGCGAACGACCGGGCCGGCGTGACCGCCGGGCTGGACGAACGGATCCAGTCCCGACTCCGCACCTTCATCGCCGTCGAGTTCGATCCGTACACGACCGCGGAGCTCAAACCGGTCCTCGAACAGCGGGCTCGACACGGCCTCCAGCCGGGCGTAATCGACGCGGACCTGCTCTCCGACATCGCACGGGCCGCGAACGGCAACGCCCGCGACGCCATCGCCGCACTCGAAGGAGCTGCCCAGCGGGCCGTCGAGGACGGCACAGAGCGGATCGAGTCCGACCACGTCACCAGCGCGATCGCGACCGCCAGCCAGAACGTCCGCAAGGAGACGCTGAACCGGCTGAATGACCACCAGCGGGCGATCTACGAACTTATCGCGACGGCCGGGCCGCTCAGTCCGGGAACGATCTACGAGCGGTATCGCGAGCGGATGACCGATCCGCGCTCCCAGCGGACAGTCCGGAAGTACGTCCGGAAGCTCGAACAGTACGATCTCCTCGCGGCCACGGGAGCCGCACAAAACCGCGAATACCGGCTCGTCGAGGATGCGCCCCGGCCGGACTGAGCCCAGTCCGGAAGGATCGGAAGGGTCCATATCCGACTTTTCTTGGCCAGCACCCTCTCACCAACTATGCAGCACACTCGGTCCATCCCCGAACTCCCCCACTTGAGCGAGGGGGTCCATCTCCTCGAAACGTCGCGGCGAGCCAGCGGTTCGCTGCACGCGCTGGTCCTCGATCACCTGCTCCTCGAGGGCGGCACCGCCGTCTGGATCGACGCGAACGGCCACGGAACCTCGATCCACCTCGCCGACGTCGCCCCCTCGGCCCGGGTGCTCGAGCGGATTCACATCGCTCGCGGGTTCACGGCCTATCAGCACCAGGCACTGGTCCAAGACGCGGTCGAAGCGATCGACGCCGAAACGACTCTCGTCGTCGCACCGGCTGTCGACGCCCGCTATCGAGCGGACGACATCCGGGGTGTCGAACCCAAGACGATGTTGCTGCAGAGCCTCTCCCGACTGGCTCGGTACGCCCGCGACACCGGGCTCCCCGTCCTCGCGACCCGGACCGCTGCGGACGCGTTCAGTGCGCCAGTCGAGCGCCTCGCGGACGAGGTCATCGAGGTCGAGCAAACGGCCTTTGGTCCACGATTCCAGGGTCCTGACTTCGAGACCCTGGTCTACGCCGAGAACGGACCCACTATGCAGACGACCCTCGCCTACTGGGCCCGGATACTCGGGGCCCGACAGCCGCTTTACGAGAAACAGGCGTCCCAGCAGCCCACAGCCCGGGTGAGTCCGTAATGGGCCGCACCAACCCAACTTATCGCGACCGGCTCAGGTCTCTCGAAGGCCGCTGGAGCGACTACCGACACACCCTCCGGCGACGCGATCGGAAGCCCTTCGACCGGCTCTGGGAGTACGCCCGGGCCCACGCCGACGCGGGCGGGTTCCAGAATCCGCCCGACCCGATGGATGCCGTCTTCCTCTCGATCTGCCTGGAACAGGAGCGACGGATCGAGACGCTCGAGGAACGGATGGAAGCCCGTGAAGCGCGGATCGTAGCCCTCGAGGAACGGATCGAGACCTTCGAGGCCCAACTGGTCGAATTCGATGGGGCCGACGCGACAGAGGTGGCCAAAGCCGACCCAGCGGGGCCGCCCGAAACCGGGGCGACGGAGTGAATGTACACGTTTGACTTCCTGGACGAGGGGGGTGTTCGCCGGTGGACGGCCACAGCAGACGGCGCGACCGCCACGGTCGATTCGGCGTACCGGCCGACTCTCTACGTCGGAAGCGAGGATCGGGCGACGCTTGCAACCGTTCGCGAAAACCTCGCGGTCCATCCGAAGGTGGCCGACGTGGCCGTCACCTCGAAACGGCCGGGCTGGCGTCACGACGAGACCGACGTTCTCGCAGTCGAGGTGGAGCACGTCGACGCCGTCGACGCGCTCGCCTCGGGGATCGCGAACATGGACCGGCCCGGCAAAGTGCGGCTCTACAACGTGGACTTCTCGCGGCAGTTCCGCTACTGTCTCGAAACGGACTGCTCGCCGGTCCCCGAGCGGGACCTCGAAACTCTCTCGATTGACGTGCCGGTGACCGAACTGGGCGGACCGGCAGGCTTCCGCGAGGCCACCGTCGGCGAACAGCGGGTCGCGGGCGACCGGCTCGCCGTGCTCGAAACCGTCCTGAACCGAATCCACGCCTTCGATCCGGACGTGCTCGTCGTCGCGAGCGCCGCGGTGATTCACCAACTGTTCGAAGTCGCAGCCGCATACGACCGCGAGCCGATTTCGGTGGGGCGCGAGCCGGGCTATCAGCAACTCGCCGGCCAGTCCACCTACGAGAGTTACGGGCAGGTGGGTCACTCGCCGGCCCGGTATGCCGTCCCCGGCCGGGCCATCATCGACCGCTCGAACACGTTTTTCTACAGCCAGACGAACCTCGACGGCGTCCTCGACCTGGTCGAGCGCTCCCGGAAGCCGCTCCAGGAACTCGGCTGGGCCTCTATTGGGAACGTCCTCACCGCGATCCAGATCCGGGAGGCCCGCCGCCGGAACGTGCTCGTCCCCTGGCACTCGTGGCGCCACGAACAGTTCAAGACGATGGGGCAGTTGCACGCGGCCGACCGGGGCGGGACGACCCTCTCGCCCGAGGTCGGCCTCCACGAGGACGTCCACGAACTCGACTTCGCCTCGATGTACCCGAACATCATCGTCACCCGCAACATCTCCCCGGAGACGATCCGCGGGGACTGTCGAGAATCGACGACGGTCCCCGGACTGGGATACGAAATTTGTGCCGAACGGGGGTATCTCCCCGACGTCCTCGAACCGCTGATCGCGGACCGGGAGGAAACCAAGGCTGAACTGGCGGCGACCGACGATCCCGAGCGCCGCGCGGAACTCCGGGGTCGATCGGAAGCGATCAAGTGGATTCTCGTCTCCTGTTTCGGCTACCAGGGTTTTTCGAACGCGAAGTTCGGCCGGATCGAAGCCCACGAAGCCATCAACGCCTACGCCCGGGAACTCCTGCTCGCGGCCAAAGACTACCTGGAGGAGGGGGGCTATCGCGTTCTCCACGGAATCGTCGACTCCATCTGGGTGACGCCACGGGCGGACGCGGAGCAGACGCCCCTTCGAGAGATCGCCGCCACGGTTTCGGAGACGACCGGGATCGATCTGGAGTACGAGGACGCCTACGACTGGGTGGCCTTCGTCCCAATGAAAGACGCGGAGGCGGGGGCCCTGACCAAGTACTTCGGTCGACTGCGCGACCCGGGGCCGGGCGAGGACCCTTTCAAAGTCCGGGGGATCGAACTTCGACAGCGCTCGACGTGCGAGTGGGTCGCGAATCTCCAGCGAGCGTTACTCGAGACGCTCGACGAGCACCGGGCCCCGGAGCCGGTCCTGCGGACGCTTCGTGCGTGGCTCGACGAACTCGAAGCCGGCACCGTCGAACCGAACCGGCTCCGACTCACGAACCGGGTCTCGAAGTCCCTCGAGGCGTACACCCAGTCCACGCGAAACGTGGCCGCTCTCGAACGCTCCCGCGTCCAGGGGATCGACGTCAACCCGGGCCAGGACGTCCACTACGTCGTGGTCGACGACGCGAAATCATCGCGGGAGCGGGTCCGATTGGGTCACGAAGCGATCGAATCATACGATACCGCCTTCTACCGGGACCGGGCGATCCGGGCCGCGACGGCGGTCCTTTCACCCATCGGCGTGCGGGAGGGAGACGTTCGCGACGCCCTCGGACCGTCCGCGGCCACGAGTGTGACCGGGTGGAGTACCAGTCGCTGAGTCAGCCGACTGTTGAGCGGTTTCCGCGTCGCGTGCCGGCCCAGAATCGGCAATGAACCATCGGTACCCAACGTTGATGTCTCGCCCACGCGAGGTCGAAGTATGAAAGCAGCCCTGATCGGACTCGGACAGGCTGGTGGACGGGTCGCCGAGGCGATACGGGACGCCGACCGCCAGGCCGGGTACGACGCGGTCCGCGGCGTCCTGGCGGTGAACACCGCAAGCGCCGACCTCCAGGGACTCGACGCCGAAACGATGCTCATCGGGGAGGATCGCGTCAGCGGCCACGGCGTCGGCGGGAACAACGAACTCGGTGCGTCGATCATGCAGGCGGACGTCGGCGAAGTCCTCGCTGGCCTCGACGGCGTCGTCCACCCGGAAACGGAGGCCATCCTGCTCGTCGCCGGACTCGGCGGCGGGACCGGGAGCGGTGGGGCTCCAGTGCTCGCCCGGGAACTCCGCCGGCTCTACGACAAACCGATCTACGGACTCGCCATCCTGCCGGGCCGCGACGAAGGGGCGATCTACCAGCGAAACGCCGGCCAGTCGCTGCAAACCGTCGCCCGGGAGACCGATTCCCTGCTCCTCGTCGAAAACGACGCCTGGCGGCAGACCGGCGAATCCATCGCAGAGTCCTTTCAGGCCATCAACGACCGAATCGCCCGGCGGATCGATCTCGTTCTCGCAGCCGGCGAAGCCGTCGAAGGCGTGGCCGAATCCGTCGTCGACTCGAGTGAGGTGATCAACACCCTCCGACAGGGAACGATGGCTGCGGTCGGGTACGCCGCCGCGGACGCGTCCCCGGAGCCGGGCGAGAACGTCAACGTCATCACGAGTACGGCAAGGCGAGCACTTTTGACCGACATGAGCGTCCCCGAGACGACGAACGCGGAGTCCGCCCTCGTGATCGTGGCGGGCGATCCGGAGCGCCTCTCGCGGAAAGGGGTCGAGCGAGCCCGAAAGTGGGTCGAGTCGGAGACGGGGAGCATGCTGGTCAGAGGTGGCGACTTCCCGATTCCGGGGGACCGAATCGCGGTCATCGTGCTTCTCTCGGGTATCGCCGGGTCGGGCCGCCTCCAGTCCTTCATGGAGCGAGCCCGGAAGGCAGCCGAGGAGGTGGACACCGGACCGGATCGAAAGACCGCGTTCGAGAACGACGAACTGGAGGACCTGTTCTAGCCGCTCAGAGTCGAGGATTCCGGAACCAGCGGGTCACCCAGGAGGTGATGCCGAGGTCCCGTTTGGCCATGATGACCGTGCTCTCCGCCCGCCGGCCCACGTCTTCCGGAATCGCGCCGAAGACGAGTTGTTTGAGCAGACCCTCGCCGGCCGCACCGATGACCGTGAGGTCGTGCTCGGCCGACGCGTCCACGATCGCGTCGGCGACGCTCGGGTCGTCGCAAATAGTGGTGGTCGTCTCGACGTTCGGAAGCTCCGCGGCTGCAGAGTCGAGGATCGACGCGGCAGCGGCGTCCTGGTCCGGTTCGCCCGACCGCACGTACAGCAACTCGACCGTGGCGTCGTTCTGCGTCGCGATCGCCCCGGCAACGGCGGTCGCAAATTCGGCGTGGAGACCGCCGGCTGTCGGCAGGAGTATCGAGTCGTGAGTCCCATCTGCCGGGCCGATCCGCTCGACAAGCACGTCACACCGGGCGCCTTTCACCCGGTCGACGTTGCTCCCCAGGATGTAGTCCCGGCGGCGACCCCGACTGCGCCAGCCCATGAGAACCAGGTCAGCCTCGTCCTGTTCGATGGTATTGAGAATCGCTTTGGCCACGTCGTGGCCGATGCGAATCTTTCCGTTGACTGGGACCTCCGGGGCCGTCTCCGCCGCAAAGGAGAGGGCGTCATCGATAATCTCTCGCTCCTCGTCGACGAAGCGGCGGCCCTCCGCAACCGGCGTCTGTTGTGGGATGTCGACTACGTTTACCACCTCTACGGCAGCGTTTCGCTCCTGAGCTAGGTCCAATGCGGTTCGCAGCAACTGCTCGACACTGCCCGGTTTCGCGATGGGGACCAAAATCAGGCCCGCCCGTTCGGCCATCTCCTCGGCGGGGGCCTGTTCGGCCACGACCGTCGGGGCCTCCGCCTCAAGCTTGGCTTCCTCCTTTGGTTCGGAGTAGCCGTAGTAAAGCAGGAGGCCGAATCCCATCCAGATGGCCGTCGTCGCGAGCGCGATAAAGCCATGCGAGTCCGGCCCGAGGCCGATCTGGAGCCCGAGCGAAGAGAGGAGAAACGGCGTGAGAAGAACCAACAGCGCGATCCCGATCAACGGCGGCCATGGCATGTAGGGGACCGTAAACGTCCGATCGAGGTCGGGGTGAGTCTTCCGCATCGCGATGACCGTCCAGTTGACCTGGACGAACAGCAGGATGAACATGATGTCTGCTGACGCCGCGACGGCCTCGATCGGGAGGAGGACCGACATCGCCGCGATGAGCACCGCCGAGAGGACGATTGCGACGTGCGGGGTGCGCTTTTTCGCGTGAACCCGGCTGAAAATCGAGGGGAGCGAGCGGTCCCGGCCCATCGCGAAGGCCACTCGCGAGGAGGAGTAGATCGTCGCGTTGAGTGCACTCATTGTCGCGGTCAATCCGGCGACGAGCAATAGTGGAACCCCGTAGGGGACGAACTGCCCGGCCGCCTCGATGATGCCGAGTTCGCCGAGGCTGCCGAGGAGTTGCCATGTCGGGGCGTCAACCGGAAGCCCGGCCTGCGCGGCGACTGCGGGAATGGTCTCAATCCCGCCGATCGCCGCGAAGGCAACGAGCACGTAGATCGGCACGACGATCACCAGTGAGTAAAAGACAGCCTTCGGGATGTTTCGACCTGGATTGACGACCTCCTCGCCGGACTGGACGATGATCTCGTAGCCCTCGAAGGCGATGAACGTAAAGCCCATTGCACCGACGATCCCGATGATCCCGTTCGGCGCAAAGCCCGGGTTGGCGAGGAACTTCTGGGGCCAGTCCGGCGTGTGAGCGGTTGCAAGGATTCCGAACGCGACGAACACGCCCAGGATCGCGACCTTGACCGCGGTGACGACGACCCCAGCCTTCCCCGTTTCCTCGGCCCCGCGGTAGTTGATGACGGCGAAGAACCCGACCATCACAACCGCCAGCAGCTTATCGAGGAGCTCTCGTCCGACGAAACCGAGAAGGTGGAAGTCCGGGGCGAGCACGCCTCCATAGACGAGAAACTCCGTAAGGAAGACACCGAAGGTGACCGCGTAAAGCGCACAGGCCACCGCGTGAGCGAACCAACTCATCCAACCGGCATAGAAGCCGTTCGGGTCGGCCAGCGCCTCCTTCACCCAGAGGTATCCCCCTCCAGCCTCCGGAAACGCCGCGCCGAGTTCGGCGTAGGAAACCGCCGTAAAGAGGGCGACGATGCCGTTCAGGAAAAAAGCGAGGATCAACGCCGGACCGGCGAGCCCGGCGGCGAACCCGGTGAGTGCGAAGACCCCGGCTCCAATCATTGCACCAACCCCGATGAACGTGATGTCGAAGAGGGTCATATCCCGCGAGAGTTCCGTCTCGACCTGGACTATGTCGGCGTCCCCAGCCTCTCTTTCGGAGCCCCCATCCGTTCCAGACCGGTCAGCGGCCATAGCGCCCCCAACGGGCGACAGAGCAAAAAGTTCGGTGAGTTACTGGCCGAATCGTCGAGTCCGCTTTTTGTATTCGAGAACCGCCCGGAGGAACTCCCGGTCACGGAAGTCCCGCCAGTTGACGTCGGTGAAGTAGAGTTCCGAGTACACCGACTGCCAGATCATGAAATCCGAGAGCCGTTCCTCGCCGGTCTTGATGACCAGGTCGGGTTCGTCGGCGAAGACCAGCCGATCTTCGATAGCTGTTTCGGTGATGTCCGCTGGATCCAGTTCGCCCTGCTCGACGGCCTCGGCGATCGACCTGACGGCCGAAGCGAACTCCTCTTTCCCGCCCAAACCGAGGTTGATCTGGATCGGGGCCGCCCCGGGCTCGGGCGTTCGAGGGTCCCGGATGGCAACGTTACGGGGGAACTCAAGGGACTGGACCGACCGCTCGACGGTCTCGAGAACCGCCTCGTCGAGCACGCTTACATAGACCGTCACCCGCTTTGCCCCGACCTCGAAGGCCAGTTCGACGAAGCGCTCGAGACTCCCGTAGGCCCCGCGTTCGAGGAGATCGCGTTCGGTGATAACCAGGGCGACGTGAGCCGGTGGCTCGCCCGACGTGAGCCGAACCCGCAACGCGAGATAGCGGTCGTAAAGGGCCACATCCCCAGTTGGAAGGGGACACACAAAACCAGCATGGATCATCCGGCCCGGTTCGAGGTACTTAAGTGAGCCGCCACGAAAACCCGAGGACGTGTGAATCGTCCACTCTCCCGGACAGCGACGTTCGCGGCACTTTCTACGGTGTCCCTGGCCGTCGCGTACTCGGTGTGGGGGACGGTAACGATCTTTCTCTCGATCGCGGTAGCCGGTGGACTGGTAACCGAGGGGACTCTCTTCGAGGCTCTTTCGACGGCAGTCGACGTGCAGGACGGTCGATTGCGGACGCTCATCTCGTTTGCGCTGACGGCCGCGGCGCTGGCCGCGCTGATTCCGGCGGTCGGGCTCCCGGCGTCCGTGTACGTGACGACGATGCTCACGCTCGGGTTCGGGGATCTGGGGCGTCGGGCCGTCGAGACGGTTCGACGAGATCCCATTTCATCGACGGCTGGATTCGTGTTCGCCGGCGGGGCCGCAGGCATTCTCGGCCAACTCCTCCTGGGCGTGCTGACGGGAGGGGTCGGGTTTACCCCGGAAGTGCTGTTCATCGCCGCGAGTGGGGCATTCCTCGGAGCCCTCCTCCGCTCGGTGCTGGTCGCCCGGAATGATCCGCTGGTCCTGGGATTTTTGGCCCTCCTTCTGTGGCTCCTCTTCGACCTCGCCGTGTCGGTCACCTGGATGGCGGTATTCGTGGCGCTCGGAGTTTCGTTTCTCTTCGGCTGGCTGTCGTTTTCCATCGAGACCGCGTCGATTCCGGGCATGCTCACCGGCGTGTTCCTCTCGCTTCTGGCAGTCGTCCTCGGGGGGTATGGCTGGTTCGTCGTCCTGATAGCCTTCTTCGGCATCGGCGGGCTCTCCACGAAGTATCAATA
Source organism: uncultured Halobacteriales archaeon (assembly GCA_964550355.1). GTDB lineage: Archaea > Halobacteriota > Halobacteria > Halobacteriales > Halobacteriaceae > Halodesulfurarchaeum. The sequence continues at coordinate 4,857 of CAZJZA010000003.1, read as the reverse complement.
CGAAAAGAAAGTCGAGCGAGGGGTCGCAGAACCCAACGAGGGTGCTCGGGGAACCGGCAACGTCCTCGGAAATTCGCTCGCCGCGCTGGTTGCCTTGCTACTCTTTGCGGCTCACACGCGACTCCCAGTCCCGAGCATCGTACTCGTCTACGTTTTCGCGGGGAGTGTGGCGACCGCGCTGGCCGATACGCTCTCGAGTGAGATCGGTGGCCTGTACGACGAGCCACGGCTTCTCACCACGTTCGAACTGGTCGAGCCGGGCACCAACGGCGCAGTAACCTGGCAGGGTGAACTCGCCGGCGTGGCTGGAGCGACAGTCATCGGTCTCCTGTCCGTCGCCGTCCTGCCGCTTTCGGGCGTCGGCATAGCGGTAGTGGTCGGCGCTGGCCTCGTCGGCATGACCATCGACAGCCTCGCCGGGGCGACGATCGAAGGACGATACGTGGGAAACCAGGCCGTGAACTTCCTCGCAACGAGTGCCGGCGGGGCGGCTGGGGCACTATTGTCGTTACTCGTCGTCTGAAGGAATGTTTTCGCCTCGCGACGACCGACCGGAAATTCAGTGCTCTTCGAGCAAGCGGATCCGGACCGAGGCCGGCTGTTTGACGATGTCCCCGCGGTCGGCCGCGTACACGGTCGAAATGCCTGCTTCGGCGGCCAAATCGAGGAGTTTCTGTGAAACGGTCCCGTCGAGGAGGACGGTTTGTGCGTCCGGTCCCACCTCCCCGAGCACCGATCGGGCCTCAGACGCGTCTCCCGACGCGAGGCGGGTCGCCTGATCGTCGAGGATTCTGACCGTCCCGCTGTCAATGATGTCTGCTACGTGATCGGCGAGCGTCTTTTCTGGGGGTTCGACCACAGTCGTCTCTTCGCCTTCGGCAGCACCGGTCGTGGCCGCATCGGTGGGTCGAGACGCCAGTTTCTCGGCGGTGACCGCGACGGCACCGCCCCCATTTGACGCCGGTGGGGAGCCACCTGAGACCGCGACCGGGGACTCCTCCGTGTCGGTCTCTTTTCTTGCTTCGAGAGCATCGACTGGGACTTTCTCCTGAAGGGCGGTGTGGACTTCGTGTCGGGAGAGGTTCTCGACGGAGCGATCCGGTGGGGAAAGGGCGACATAGTCGAGATCGCCGACTTGCATGAGTTCCTCCCGGATGAGTTCACCACCGCGGTCGCCGTCGAGAAAAGCCGTCGTCGTTCGCTCTCGAGTGAGATCGGCGACCGGCTCGGGGACGTCCGTCCCTTCGACGCCGATCGCGTTTTTGATCCCGTATCGCAGAAGGTTCCGAACGTCTGCGCGGCCTTCGACGACGATGACGGCGTCGCTCTCTTCGACCCGTGGGCCGGCCGGCAGGCCCTCGTACTCGATAATGTCCTCGACCCGGATCGATTCCCGGACCTCCTCGAGAATCGCCCGGCTGTCCATCACTTGCTCGTCGAAAGCCGTCGCGAGGAGTTCCTTCGCTCGCTCGACGACTTCCCGTCGCTTTGCCGCCCTGACGTCTTCGATCCGTTGGATTTCCACTGAGGCCTGGCTCGGGCCGATGCGTTCGATGGCTTCGAGTGCAGCCGCCAGCGTCGCGGTTTCGACCCGGTCCAGGCTGCTCGCGATCGTGATCGTTCCCTGAGACTGGCCGCCCATGCTCTCGACCTCGACGTCGATTCGGCCGAGTTTGGCGGACTCCTGAAGGTCACGGAGTTCGAGTTCGTCACCCAGGAGCCCCTCTGTCTGCCCGAAGACGGCCCCGACGACATCGCTCCGCTCGATGACGCCATCTGCGAGGAAGTCCGCGTGGATGAGATATTTCGCCGTGTCCTCCATGTTCGTGTCAGTTCAAAAAACGAATGGGCCGCTTTAATAGCTGTCGTCGGTGTCAAGCGGCACCGACCGTGGCGGGAGTGGAAATGCCGGTCAAACACAGCGTCGGATTGATGAGACCAGGTCGCCGGCCTTCTGCGACTATTTTGTGTAGGTCCCGTGCGGGCCGGGTTTTCCCAACCAGTCCCACGAACCGTGAAAGAATTAATTGAAGAAATATTTTCTTCGAATATGCCTTCTGCAAATAAATAGTAACATATTAACCGTTGAAAAACGACTGCCCGTTTACGAATGGAGACACGTTCGATCGGCTGGGCGGTAACTTTCGGGCTCCTCGCGGCACTCGCCGTCCCCTGGTTTCTGTGGGGATCCGAGGCCGTGATCGCCGGTTTTCCGGTGTGGCTGTGGTGGCACGTGGGCTGGCTCGTGCTCGCAACAATCGTCTTCGCCATCTTTGCCCGAACGGACTGGGGAATCTGGGTAACCGACCAAACCGCGACCGAACCGGGTGAGCGGACACCATGACAGTGGCCTTGCAACTCGGGATCGTCGTCGGCTACCTGCTTTTGGCACTCGGAGTGGGGGTACTCGCCTACCGGGTCACCGAACGCTCCGCGGAGGATTACTACCTGGCGGGTCGGAGCCTCGGAACCGTCGTTTTGCTTTTTACGACTTTCGCGACCCTGCTCTCGGCGTTTACCTTCTTTGGCGGCCCCAACCTCACGAACCGGGCCGGCCCCGAGTGGATCCTCACGATGGGCTTGATGGACGGTGTCCTCTTCGGCATCCTCTGGTACGTGGTGGGCTTTAAACAGTGGCTGATCGGCCAGCGTGGCGGGTACGTGACCCTCGGCGAGATGCTCGGCGACCGCTTCGACTCGGTGGGATTGCGGGGCCTCGTCGCCGTGATCAGCCTCTTCTGGCTCTTTCCGTACGTCATGCTCCAGCAGATGGGTGCCGGATCGGCACTCGCCGCGCTGACCGAAGGGGCACTCCCCTACTGGGCAGGGGCCTTCCTGGTTACCGTCTTCATGATCGTCTACGTGATCCTCGCGGGCATGCGCGGAGTTGCCTGGACGGACACGCTTCAGGGACTCTTCATGCTCGGCATGGTCTGGATCGCCTTCGCCTGGATTCTCGCGGCCCTCGGCGGCCCGAGCGCCGCGACCGCAGAACTCCAGAAGGTGGCCCCGGAGTTTCTCAGTCTCGGCGGTGGCGTTTACTCCCCACAATTCATCCTCTCGAAAGCTATCGGGATCGCGTTCGGGGTCACGATGTTCCCGCAAGTGAACCAGCGGTTTTTCGTCGGGAAGAGCAAAGCAGTCCTGAAACGCTCCTTTGCACTCTGGCCGGTGCTCGTGATCTTGCTATTCGTCCCGGCGTTCATGCTCGGGGCCTGGGCCAAGGGGGTCGGCATCGAAGCCGCCGATGGCGACGTTCTCTCCCAATTGCTCACCGCCTACGCGCCCGGGTGGTTCGCGGCTCTCGTCATCGCCGGCGCGCTCGCGGCCATGATGTCCTCCTCTGACTCGATGCTCCTCTCGGGGGCCTCCTACTTCACCCGGGACATTTATCGCCCCTTCGTCGATCGCGACGCGTCAGACCGACGGGAGGACCTCCTCGGTCGAGTTGGAGTCACCGTCTTCGCCCTCGCGACCTTCGTGGCCAGCCTCTTCAGACCGGGGACGCTGGTGCAAATCGGTGATACAGCGTTCGGCGGCTTCGCCCAGCTCGCTCTGCCGGTCATCGTTGCGCTTTACTGGCGTGGTACGACCCGGGATGGAATGCTCGCCGGAATCGGTCTCAGCCAAGGCGCCTATCTCGCCTCGGTCTTCTTTCCCTTCGTCCCCGGGACGATCTACGGCTGGGATTTCACCCTGTACGGGATGGCGATCGGCCTCGTGGTGACCGTCGGGGTTTCACGCTTGACCCGGGCCGCAACCGGCGAGAACCAGTCGATCTACTTCGACGGGCTGGAGGACGTGAAATGATTACCCACATCGTTCCGGTCGGGTTCGATTATGACCGATTGATCGCACCGTTGATCCGGGATCACCTCGCCGTGGATCGGGTGATCCTCCTTCAGGGGGCGGTCGGAAGCGAGGGGAACGTCGAATACTCGAAGCGGCTGGCGGGCAAGCTCGAAGCCGACTTCCAGAACCTCCTCGGGGCGACGACCGAGCGCATGACCGTCGAGGACGTATATGATTACGACACCGCCTTCGGGCTGGCTTTCGAGTGCATTACCGCCGAACTCGAGGCGGGAAACGAGGTGTGGGTGAACGTCTCCTCGATGCCCCGGCCGGTGAGTTTCGCCTTCGCCACCGCCGCCCACTCGGTGATGGTCGAACGCGAGGCCGACCGCGAGCGCATTCACACCTACTACACGGCACCGGAGAAGTACCTGGAGACCGAACTCGCAGAAGAGCTTCGGGCCGAAATCGACCTGCTCGCGACCCTTCGGGCGAAAATGGACGCCGAGGGGGCGGTCCAGGTGGATCCCGAAACGATCGACGAGCGCCTCGATGTGGCCCGGAATCTCCGGGCCGAGTTCGACGAACGGGGCACGACGATCGGCGCAAAAGAGATCGACGGAAGCCACGTGAAAGAATTGCCTGTCGCCCCGTTCTCGAACGTCAAGCCGTTCGAAGAACTGATCCTCTTCACCCTCGGCGAACACGGGGAGTTCGCGTCCATTAGCGACCTCGCCGAGACCCTGGCGGCGGACCTCGAGGAGGAGTACACCGACAGCTTCCGGTCGAAGGTCATCTACAACGTCGACCGCCTGGGACCAAGCGGTGTCGGATACGTCGAGCGGGAGGCCGAAGGCAAGTCCTATCGAATCCGCCTCTCCCGGATCGGGGAATTGTGGGTCCGTTCTCACTCGACTGAGTGACGGGTTGGGGATGGAACTCCGAAGCCACCCCACCTCGTCCCCCACCACATCACCCCACCTCATCCTCCATCCCACCCCCACCTTACCCCCCACATCACACCACCTCATCCTCCATCCCACCCCCCACCATACACCACCTCAC
>CAZJZA010000002.1:0-26383 GCA_964550355.1 uncultured Halobacteriales archaeon | reverse complement strand
ACAAACCCAGGAACTCGGCGACCGTCTCTCGGCGGCGGGTGTCCCGGTCTATCACCCCATTGGTGGACACGCCGTCTACCTGAACGCGGAAGCGGTCTTTCCCCACCTCTCTGCGGACGAATTCCCGGGCCAGGCTCTCGTCGTTGAACTGTACCGTGAGGGTGGCGTTCGGGGGGTGGACCTCGGCAGTTTTGCATTCCCCGGGGCCGATCGTCCGGAACTCGTCCGGCTCGCGCTCCCCCGACGGACCTACCACCGCGAGCATCTCGATCACATCGTGGAGACGGCAACGGCCGTGATGGACCGGGCCGAGGAGGTCCCCGGCTACGAGGTGGTCTGGGAACCGCCCAGAAAGGAACTCCGGCACTTTTCTGCCGAACTCGAACCAATCTGACTGTCGGCTGTTTAGCCCACTCTCACCGTCCGGCTCGCAGTCGCTCTGCAGTTCGCAGCGGGAGATCAGCATCGACGACCGCCCGTTCGACCTGGCTGATGTCGTAGGACACCCGCCGCGTATCGACCGTCATGGCATCGAGGTCCAGGACCGCGTAGGCAGCCAACGGATTTCGGTCCCGTGGCTGCCCGACGCTTCCGGGATTGCACACGATGCCATCGTCGGTGTGCTCGACGTGCTGGACGTGGGTGTGGCCGAGAACCAGAACCGATTCCTCGCCGAGCAGTTCCGGGCCGAACTCCGCGGGGTAGGTATACCGGTCGGGATCGTCGGGGTGGCCGTGGACGACTTTGATTCGACCGTCGAACAGGTGGCGTTCCGTGGGCAACGCGTCGAGATACTCGATCTGGTCGGCAGAGAGTTGCGCCCGGGCGTACGTCACCCCCGCCCGAGCCATCTGGTTCCCCGGAAAGTTGCCGCCGCTCGCGACGACTCGGTCGTGGTTGCCCTGTACGCACGGCACGTCCCGCTCCCGGATCGCCTCGACTACCGCCGCCGGCCAGGGATTGTACCCGACGAGGTCCCCAGCGCAGAGGAGTCGATCGACGGGAGGCATGTCAGAAAGCACCGCCTCGAGGGCCACGAGATTCGCATGGATATCGGAGATGATGCCGACCTGCATACCTGCTCTTTTGGCACCGAGCCGGATGGGGTTTACCCCGACTCGTGGACGGCGATCTCGAAGCCGTCATCAGTTCGCGCGACTCCGGCTGCGGCCACGGCGTGTTCGAACTCCGCGTCGTAGGCCACAGCGGCCGCTTCAGCGGCCGAATCGACCTCGAAGGAGAACGGCTCGGGCGCGTCTTTCTCGTAGGTCGCCACGAGAGTCGGCTCCGAGACGGACCGGACCAGGAGGGCGTCCCGGCGGACGATGCCGATGAACGACTCATCACCGAGCACGCCGGCAATCCGTGGCGTGTCGTAGTCGTCCTTCTCGAAGTCGAGGGCGAACAGCCCGGACACGAGGGCGTCACGGGGTGGATATCCCAGGTCGAGTTTCTCGGCGATCGGATCGACGTGTGACCCGTTTCCGATGACCATCCCCTCCCCGCCAGGTTTGATGCAGTTATAGGAGATGTAGGGGTTCTCCGTCTGCGGTGCGTCGGTGGACGGGACGACCGTCATCACGTTCTCGCGTTCGACGATTTCTCGGTTCGGAAAGGAGCGCGAGGAGACGCGATACGCGGCTGTCTCGGGACCGACGACGATGAAGCGGCCGACGTACATGTATTATCGGTCCCCCATCACGAGCAAAAGTGTAGCGGAACGGCGACCCGAACTCATTCTCGAGTGCCTCGGCGGGGAATCCAACTCGAACGCGGAACGGTTAAGGGCGCCCGTCGAATACTCAGGACCGCACGCAGTCCCATGGGGTAGTGGCCAATCCTGTTGCCTTCTGGGGGCAACGACCCAGGTTCGAATCCTGGTGGGACTATCGGGCTGAGGTTTCGAATCCTAAATATCTGATATCCACCTTTACTGCTTCCATAGGGTCTCTACACGAAAACAGTTCCAATTGCTTTTCTGGTCATCATGATTGCTGGGACCTACTTTACCGCCCGGCATCTGTTACGTGCCTAAACCCAGAAGAACCATGCGGGTGGCAGTTCTTGGGCAGGTATGGACTGGAATTCGATCCGTGAACTCCTGCCCCACTACCTGGCGCTTATTGTAATCCTCACCGTACTGTTGACCGGGTTGCAACTCTTTTGGCCCGGAGGCGAGCCGAGTATTTGGGTACAGATCGGCGTGGCGGTCGTTCTCGGTCTGGCTTACCCGACTGCAGTGCGGTACTTGGGCTTCGCTCCGGCAGCGTGGGAGTGAGGCTGTTGCTGTGAGTGGGGTTGTATTGGGTTGGTCTGTGTCTCTCCATTCCTTTCTCGAACAGTCTGAGCGCCGCTATATGGGGTTATATGGGTTATCACGGTTAACCCTGGGCGAGCTGTTCACAGTTTCGTTGTTACCGACGATGACGCTGGATGATTGATTTGACCTCGTATTCATTAGCTGGGGGTTTAGTTCATGTCAAACGGTACGGTTATTATTACGGCCGGAGCGGGTTTGGTTTAATAACTCCTTAAGAAGCGTCATCCTGAGTTGGTCTCATGTCTGCCAGACCAAATTTTCCGGACTTAACCCTCCTTGATACTTCGAACTGGCTCCAATCATCAAAATTCACATATCAGACGAATTCTAATTTTTCACCGCCACCCTTTACTTTGGAACCAGTAGTAAGCCCATTCAATGGTCGCTTCATCTCGATCTTCACAAGCCGAATTCGTCTTAACCGAATTCGATACTAACGTCACCGATGAAGATATTTATACCATTCTTTCGGTACTCGACGAGTCTATCAGTCGGTTACTTATTCAATTGGATCACGACACGCTTGACCCAATGCTCCGCGCTGACTCAGGTGACTACTATCTCAGGGAGTCGATGACTCGGGATAATCTCCAGCCCGAACCGTACACGCAGGACGCGGTTATCGAACCGCTCTTGGATGCTCTTGGTCACGATGTCGATCCGGAAGCCAGTACACTCAGTGATAAACGAGGTGAGCGGGCAGATTATACTATATCTCTCCGCCAATATGACCAGATAGATTCTACACGACTTTTAATTGAAGCTGAACCAATCAATAAGGCACTCGATTCCCGTGGACACGGTGTTAATCAAGTCGAAAGCTGGCTCAGTCAACGAGAATTCGAGTCGGACTATGGGTTCGCCACTGATGGTCTTCGATGGATACTCATCCGGTACGACGCCGACACATACACTCATGATAGAATTGAGCATGTGGACCTCAGTGGCATCGCTCTCACACTATTCGAAAACCAAACCAATGCACAGCAACCCGTCGAAGATGTCATAACCGACGAACAACGTGACAAACTCGCCCGATTTATCTCCACGTTTAAACATGAAAATTTCGTCGCAATCGCCGGTGACGCGCACGAGGTCATCCGCGAAACTCAAGAAGCAATCACCGACGAATTCTACGCCGATTACATCCAGTTCGTGTTTGGTGTCGTCGAAGAAGACGACCGAGACGAACGTGCACAACGGTCACTAATCGCCGACGGTATTATTGAACCCGGCGATCCAGACGCCGAACACTCCATACCCACCGGCATCCCCGACGACATCAACGTCGACCCGGACCACACACGGTTGTTCGCGGTAAAAGTCATGAACCGCCTCATCTTCATCAAGTTTCTCGAAGACAAACACATCGTCGACCCCAAACTCCTCTCAAAAGTCGTTGAAACATATGACGACGGCGTCTACCCAGGCTCACTCTACAAGACCTTTATTGAGACATTGTTTTTCGACGTGATGAACTCTCCACCTGAGAAACGAACTACGCAAATCCAGTCCATCGACCTGTTCGCCAACATCCCGTACCTCAACGGTGGCTTATTCCGACCATATATTGGCGAAAACCAAGACCTCAACGAACGCGTATACGACATCCACGACAGCGTCCTCAAATCCATCATCAACCTACTCCACCAATATGATTTCAGCGCTGATGGTGGCCCAACCGATCTCGATCCGAGCGTCCTTGGTAACGTGTTTGAGAAAACCATCAACTACCTAACCACCGACCCTGGCGACCGTAACAAAGAACTTGGAGCCTTCTACACACCCAGCGAAATCACCCGGTTTGCCGCCGAAAGAACCGTGAGACCCGCACTACTCGACCGGTTCAAACACGTACTCCACGATCAACGTGGCTGGCCGGAATACGAACTCGACAACTTCGACACCATCTACGAACTCATCGAAGGACTCCCTGGCAGCATGAAAACAATCGGCCCGCTCTTGGACGAAGTAGATCAGTTCAGAGTTGTGGACCCCGCTGTCGGAAGCGGGCACTTCCTCACATCAGTCCTAGAAGAAATCGTCAGTATCAGAAAAGCGTTGTTCGCGCAAAACGAGGCGTTCCCACACGAATTCCGGTTGAAAAAACGCACTGTGCGAAACAATATCTACGGTGTCGATATTGTCGGCCCTGCCGTCGAAATTGCGAAACTCCGCAGTTGGCTCTCCATCATCAGTGAACTCAACGAAGAAGACACCGAGGAGTTCAACCAAGAAGACATCGCACTCCCGAACATTGCCTTCAACATCCGTGAAGGAAATAGCCTCATCGGGTTTACCGGGTTCCCCGACACTACAGACGACGAAAACGGGTACACTCTAAAAAGCTTCACCGAAGACAGCGTCCGCGACAGGTACCATCACATCATCGAAGAAATCAACCAGTACGAACAAGCTGGCCAAGAAAGCCTCACCGAACAAGCCGAAGAACACCGGCATAACGCGTTCGAAGCCCTAGAAGAGGCACGCGAGGACCTTCTACCACAAATCCACGAGGAATTCGTGAACGCCGGGATCGACGAAATCACTGTTGAGGACATCGGTGACACGCAACCCTTCAACTGGGTGTTAGAGTACGCTGAAGTCTACGCAGACGGCGGATTCGATGTCGTCATCGGGAACCCACCGTGGGATCAAATATCCCCGCACCGCGACGACTACTTCACCCGGTACGACCCCGAGTTCCGTACGTTACTTCCCGGGGAAAAACAAACCCGGCAAGAAGAACTTTTAGAAGACAAAGCTATCGCCGAAGGGTGGGAAGATTACAAACGAGAAACACGTGTTCAAGCGGATTACTTCAACAAATCCGACGCGTACACACTCCAACGCCCGACCGTTGCTGGGCGGACCGAAGCCACCGATAACGATCTATCCGCGTTGTTCCTAGAACGCGTGTTCCAGATCAGTCGAGACGACGGGTACGTCTCTCAAGTACTCCCCGGTGCGATTTTCAACGGGTCAAGCGCCAAAGACCTACGACTACACTTACTGGACGACACCGAGATTCAGTCCATCGTCACGTTCGAAAACAAAGGCATCTTTCCTGAGATAGACAACCGATACAACTTCGGCGTCATCGTGTTCAAAAACCACGGCAAAACCGATGAACTCCGTGCCCTATTTCACCAAAACGATATTGACGTTCTTCAAGATTTCAATGAACGCTCGATATCTTTACCTCGTGAGGTTCTCCGCAAATATTCGCCTGAAGCAGCGATATTCCCATATATCGAATCAGAAAAAGAAGTAGATATTTTGGAATTGATTTTCAAGCACCCGTCTCTTTCAGAATCGAAGGGTGATTCATGGCACATCGACCTATACAGCGAGCTTCACCGAAGGGGAGACGACGAACGGTACATCGAAGACTCAGACAAAGGCGACTATCCAGTCTACGGCGGTCGGAACATCTACCAGTACATGCACGACTCTACAATCCTTGACGACCTTGCTGGCCCTAAATTGTGGAGCGTTGCTGAACAAAAAGACCCAGACCTAAGTGCAAAACGACGCATTCGGGAAAAGCAGTTGCCGAAACTTAAACGGGCAATTTATGAAGCATTTGATGGGGCCGGGTCGCAGAAAGGGTTTGTCAATGACCTATTGAAAGAACACCGCGGGAAACCACTCACACTAGACGACATCAAACTCGATTGCAGCGACTACCGCATTGTCATCCGAAATATTGCTCGCTCCACAGACGAACGCACGATGATTGCAGCGGTGATCCCGCCAGGAATTGTGTGTCACCACGCAATCAACACCATCCAGAAGTACAAGATCAGCCCCGATGAGCAGCACCTCTCGGGTGATTTGCTTCACTCGATGTACGATCCGGTGTTCTCGGATGAGGAGCTGTTTGTTACGGTTGGAATCCTGAACTCCCTCCCGTTCGATTTCCTCATGCGGACGAAAGTGGATAGTAACATCGTTATGTACAAACTCGAAGAGTCGCAGGCTCCACGTCTAACCAAGAGTGATGAGTGGTTTGAATATATTTGGCGACGGGCAGCCAGGCTCAACTGTTACGGTGACACATTCGAAAAAATGCGGGAACGACTGGGGGGCATTACCCCAGCGACCGACATGAATGAACGACGCCAGATCCAGTCCGAAATAGATGCTGCTGTGTTCCATGCTTACGGTCTCGACGAACACCACGTCAAATTCGTTTTAGATGATTTCCATCGGGTTAGGGACCCCCGGGTCATGGATGACAAATATTTCGAGATGGTATTAGCGAAATATCGAGATTTGGCAGACGGCGACACACGATAGTCATTAGTGGCTGCCATTCCGTCAACACGTTAGGAACTAATGGACTTTGGTACTTTCATTAAAAAGTGAACGTATCAACGGTCTGAACCTCCATTTTCTTCTTTATCGAGCATATCCCATATCACGTCTTCAAATGTATCTTCTGGCCTATCTTTCCTGTCCTTTAGCTCTCGCCAAAGCTTGATTGAAACTTGAATTGTGGTCAAATCGTCTGGCATACGGCCGATGGTACTAGAATATCCGACACTCTAAAACTATAATACTATGGTTTTATTATTCTATAGGACAACACTGTAATAGAGAGTTAGTTGCGATGTTTGAACAGTCTTCTGGAAGTAAAACTGGGAGGGGCTATCCGTTACTTCGGATGGAAATGGACGGAAACGAGCCCGTCACAGATTACGATTCAAAAACGGTGATGATGGCGGCAGAACGGAACGACAACGTTCAGATTGTAGATGTTGTTAGAGAATTCCAGCACGGTGTCGAGATACCAAGCCGAGTCTCCGTAATCAAACGGACTGATACCTACTACGGGCCCGAACTCCTCGTCCATTCCACCATTGGGGGAAAGGACCAGAATTATCTCATCAATGCACCAGGTCCTTCTTCACACCTTCATTTCTGGACAGCAAAGACATCAGACGATTCAACTCGTCGATCAGGGTGGACTTTGGCTGCCGAAATCAAGGCTGCATTCACCGCGGAACAACCGCCCTACGAGAAATGTTCTCTCTGTGGTGAGCAAATTCGTACAATCGAGCACGAACGAAAATCCCTTCTCGGGACCTGTTCGCGCTGAGCGACCTATCTACGCGAAGTCGCCGAAAACGTTTGGACTGGTGGCATCCGTGTAACTACTGGCGAACCCTTCAAGCCTATCTCTCTCACGGGCCGGCAACCCTTCTTTGTCGGCGAGCAAATCACCAGCATCTCCTTCTTCGATTGCTGCACGGAGTTTCCGGAAGGTCCGTGACAACTGTTCTCCGTTAATGATTTTTCGCATCTCCCTCTGCTTATTCTTTCCCACTTCTTCCAAGACCTCTGGGGGGATCGTCGAGTTGACCTTCCACTTACTGACCAGCTTCTCAAAGGGAATGGGATCAAATCCGAACGAGTTTGGATTCATAATCTTGATTGTATCGGACCTTCCCCCATCGCCACCGCCTCGGTATTTGTGAGTCCCACCTATAATGTCAAACCCCGATCCGGCGAGCAACACAGCTTCTGATGGTATGATTTCGTCATTTCCGTTCACATGATATGGTTTGTAGTTGAGAGCATAGAGTACGCGTTGCTCTGCTTGCCTTCTGGTTCCCATATCTACTAAGAGGTCTTTAATTTCTGAATAGATCCTGTCTGTGGTGGCCTTCAAACCCCGGAAATCGTAAGCAAACCATGTAATTCCGTTTTGTTCATAGTACGTTTGGATCTCTCTCCCCCGTTCTTTGAAAACTACGGGGGGTAAAATGCCCATCACCGGACGGGTGGTATTTTCGATTGCCTCGAAGAACCTTTCGAGACTCCTATTATAGGGAATCATCGGCGGATTGTCGAGATCGTAATCTTGATCAATAAACGGTGAAATCGCATCGAAGAGTGTCGGTTGGATCGGATTGGTGAGCACGTCTGCGTGCTCCTTTTGAATCTCAAGTAGGGTCTCCATGTTGGTACTGCTGATATCGGTTGTTTCGGAGTATTTGATGAATAGAACTGAAATCTCGTCTTCCAAAACGGCGTTTGATTGCTTCTCAATTTTCTGCAAGTCTGCAGTATCCTCACCTGATCTGTAAGCTTCGAGGTCGACGGGAGTGAGCGAGACATAGAGTTCTGCTATATCTCGCTCCGAATTTGCTATTCCGCCATGTTCCGAAACGCAATCCATCGGGGTGGTCTTAATTGGGCCTGAGAAGCCTTCGAACTCCCAACCCACATCTTTTTGAAAGAATACCCCGCTTTCTGTCGATACGTTAGTAGTATAGTTGATATCGATCATTGGTCTTTTCCTCTCATCCAGATAACTCGGCGTGGTTCAGGCTTCTTCTTCGTAATCATGTCCTCTTTGTGAAGCTCTGAGAGATACTTGTAGGCGGTTCTACGGGGAATCCCGAGCTCGTTCGCCAATTCCCCGGTGGTATACGGGACGTAGAAATCCATTGTGTCAAGAATTTCGTCTGGACCGAGGCCGTGCTCGGACTCGTATTTCCCCTCTTTGCTTCTCCCTGTGTTAGTTGGCATATGTTCAGTTTGGAGCTTGGGCCATATAAATCCATGCCTTGCAAGGTATGGGACATTTTCAAATCAACTTCCATTGATCAATCTCCAAATGGTGGTACAGGAACACCGCTATGAAAGCAATTACCAAAGCTCCTACCGGACCAAACGAGGACAGGAACCCAGCTATTGAACCGGTTAGTGCAAAGGCAATCGCACCCGTGGCCAGAATTTTCAATAGGCGGAGTTCTGTTCCTATGCCTTTGGTTTTCAGCCGACCGTCCGGGCCGTGGTAGCCCGCGTTTGAAGTTTTCCCAAAGACGAATTCGGAGCCGATCCAACCTATGCCGAGACTGATCAAAGCCCCGGCGATAATGACAAATCCCACCATGGATTCAATTCAACTATACAACATCCGGTTGCTTAATACATATCCGCTAATTGGTGGTTGCAAGGCGGCAACTAACCGTAGTTGGCGATCACCAACCTATGACCCGGGATTTACCGGAAGTCCCTGACTGGATTGATGAAAAGATCGAGTTTGATTCACAACGTGACGTTCAGGACCATCACATCGTGAAGATTTTCCAAAAGGCTGAACGTCCCTTCTTATCAAGAAGACGTGTTGAAACCGAACTTGGGATGAGCGACGAGGGAGCGCGTCTAAGATTATCGGACTTAGAAGAACTCGAGGTACTAGACAGCTGTTCAGCTGCCGGTGGTCGCATTTACTGGATTTATGACGATCGATCCAAGTGGCCTATTCCTCCGGACACCCGTGTGGAACCCGTAGAAGATGGGCCGACTGTCTCGGACCTAACCGACCGAAGTGAAGTGCAATATGGGGTTCTTGCCGTGGTGGCCGCGATGATTGGGAGTTTGTTCATTTCGGGTTTTGTTGTGGCGTCTGTATTGGGGGCCACCAATCAAAACTTAGTATTAGGTTTAATGGCATTATTGGGGGGTCTCGGAGCCTTAGGCGGCGCAGCTTTTGGACTCCTTGCAGTAGCTATCTGGGCAGGTGGAAAAATTCGGAACTCCGAACCTACCGAGGAACTAGGTTCGAGTCAACCCTAAAGTGCCGTCGCCCAATCTCATGAACCACTTGATCGAATCTGTCCCCTATCTCGGAAGTATAATCTTAGCCGCTTTTCCGGCCCCGTTCTTGCATGAGGGTAGTCACTGGTTTGTCGGATGGTTAGGGGATACGAGGCCGAAGATACAATGGAAATTCCGCTTCATTCCAAATGGAGTTGAGCACGGATTGATCCAATCAATGGATGCCGAACTGATTCGGTTATCTGGTGCGGCACCATTCTTCTGGACTCCTGTATGGGTGACTAGTCTCGTATATTTCCTGTTGAGATGGAAACCAGCGACACTTTTCGTAATGCTACTCCCGTTCTATACAGTTTTCTTCATGTCAACTGAAAGTGACGCCATAGCTTTCAAAAGAACCTGAACGGTACCGTAGTTTAGAGATGGACAATGCGTTGCCTCGGAATCTTTTGTTCTTCCCGAACAGGTTGATTCTTGATTGGTTGTCTCGCTACTGATTAAAGCGGCGGTGCAGAAGGAGACACTATAAGTGGCAACCAGAAATCGATCGTTCTCTCGAATTGGAGCGACTTTGGTGCTTGTGAGTGGGTGACGGGGAAGAAACTCAACAATGTCGGGGATGGGGCCACTTTATCCCTTTTTAAGTGAACCACCCCATGATAAGCCTATGTTGGATTTGAAAGGCCCCATCCTCTCCAGGTTTTCGCCGGTCCTGTGTCCGCTTTTCCTCGTGTCGACCCCAAGTATGGGATGGCAGATTGGCGTCGAGTATCAGCTCCTACACAGTATGTAGCATCTCAGATTCCGCACTCCTGGTTAATGGGCGAAGGTGAGCCCGGGGCCCATGTGCTTCAGATTGGTGCGGCGCTGTGGGCGTCACGTAAATTGCCACGGCAAGAGTTCCGGACTTTCGGAGTCTTCGATGATCTCGCAGACTCAGCGCGAGCCCGGCGTTAGACGGGTGAGGACGAGAGTTCTGACGTGCCTTCCGGTGGTTTCCTCACAACGATAGGTAATCACAATTCTCGGATCGGAGTCGCCCCACTTCCTACTGCTTCGTGTGATACGATTGAGATATTCGATTGGCCGCCTCCACTCGGGGGTACGCCGCAGTCCTCGGGTTGTTTGGCCAGCAGAGATCGGCGCGATTGATGCTACCGGTACACCATCCGAATGTGTTCTGGTTTTCTCGATACTGTGGCTCAACGGACTGAACAAATCAAATCTTTCTAACGCAAATCAAGTCTTTCCATACCAAACACTTATTATTATCCACATACCACAATGATATATGCGAAGGGCACTCATCGAGGAAGCAAAGCAATACATCGAACTTCAAACAGAGTTGGAAGAAGTCAAGGAGAAGATCGAGAGGCAAAAGAAGGAGACATTCGGAAGCGAGTCGGAGGATACCGCGGAGAAGGCGAGAGAACTTTTCACTGAAGTTGGTTCGGCAGACGATGAGCCCACTACTATCAAGGAGATAGACGAATTGAAGGCCGAAAGAAACCAGCTTCAGGAGGAAGTGGATGAGGTCCGCGAGGAACTCCAGGAACTGTTGACGGACCTTCGGTTCCCCTTCAATGAGAAGATCGAGCCCGAGAACGGTACTATTAGGTTCCCCTTCGAAACTACCGTAGAATCAGAAATCCTCGATGCAATCTCCGACGTGTTGGATATCAAACAGTTGGACAAGGATGAGGTGCATATTGGAACCGATGAAATTACAGTGGATTCGGATAAAGTGGACGAAGCCATCGATAGAGTGAGCGAGCGTGTTCAAGCTCTACGGGATCAGGCGGAAATTCACTACGACGCAGCAAAGCATGTTGAGGACCTTCACAATCGAGACGTGAAGGTTGCTCAAATGCTGTACGTCCTTCGAGAGAGTGATGAACCCCTCACAAAGAGCCAGATGGAGGAACGCATAGGATTGGAAAGTGGGGAGCTTCGCGGCCAACTCTACCACGTGTTGAAGAACGAATCGTACCTCAATAAGGTGGATAAGGAAGTCGAACTCACTCCGACTGGACAGCAGGTCATCGATGAGTACGTGTCGAGATACGAACCCCCTCCATTGGCACCGTCTGAGCCCAGTGACGGTGAAGCCGACGAAATGGAGGTGACAGAATGAGCGCCGAAGGTAGTGAGACGACAACTGACATAGTTGAATTGGCAAAGGCATACACCGAAGCACTGGACTCGGAATTTAATGAGACCCGAAAGGAGGAATTGTCGGAACGCATCCAACAAGGAGAGGAGCGTCGGGAGCGACTGATAGAGGAACACGGGAAAGACCACCATCTGGTGACGAAAGTCGAGTCTACGATAGACGAATTGAAATCGGAACTGGAGGAAATCAAGAGTACTGAGGAAAATGCGGAGGAACGAAGAGAGGAGTTGCTTGAGGCGGTGGCAGAAGGCTTCGAATTACAGGGGCCTTGGTTAGAGGACGATGTAATTTGCGCCGCCACTCACGCGTTGTACGGGGAACGTGATGAGGAATATGTTGTTCTGAAAAGAGAAATACGCTCTGAGGCTGATGTGGCGGACATCGACGATTTCGATATAATCGACATGGAGGATATCGTAACTCTGCTCGCACGGGATGCTCTGGGAGAAACCGCGGTTGTGAAGGAGGCGTGGGAGAAGTTCAAAGGCTCGGCGAACTATCCTACCTTTACCGTCGTTTCCGAACATGGACCGGTTGGCCCCAGCGAAGTGTCGGATCACCTCGACAAGGACTATGATACAGTGAACAACTGGCTGAAATCACCCATCAACTTCTATGACCGCTTCATACCATACTACCGCCCCGAGGAGGGTACCTACTGGTTGTCCACGACGGGGAGGTATTATGCTGCCAGGTTCGAGGATTCGATGGAGTTAGAATCCTCGGATACTGAGACCGAACAGGAATTTGATGAGGAGGAATCCGAACGAAGTTCACAGACGGATGTTACTAAGGATTTCAAGGCGGGCCAGACAGAATCCTCGGCTGGTGAAGGTGAGGGACAATCCATCGAGGATATCGAAGATACCGAGGAAAAGGCGGATGAGTTCTTCTCCGCAATGGGTGATGGCTCCGAGTAGCATACAAGATCGGGACATCCACTAAGAGATTAAGCCCGCGATTTTTCAAGGCGTGGAGCTCGCAGCACCGTTGAGCAGAAACGGATTCGCTCAGCTACGATTGATTCCAGAACTCATCATAGCCTTGTCTGAGTTCTGCCTCGTTCGGTTCATCGAGGTAATGCTTTTCAAGTGTGTCAACGCTGATCCGGAGCTGTTCTGCCACTCGGCATTTGGGTATCTGCCTCTCGTAGTAGTGGTAATTTGCCGCCGAGCCCGAACGAGCAGTTTCGAATGCCCAGTAACGGAACGTTCCCAAACCCGTCCATTTTCAGAGCCAGGGCGTGATTCCCGGTCCGGATGGGACACACCGCCTTCGGGTGGTCAATAGGGCACTGAGAACCAGCACGCTCCGATTCTGCATTACCGCGCGGTCCCCGGCCTTTGCAATTCGATGGTAACCACGTTCCCACGAGGGACTCGCTCGTCGAAGGACAGGGCGCCATCCGACTGTCTCACGACGTGACTCACGAGCCACAAACCGAAGCCACTGCCGTGATACAGCGGCGTAATCTCGCCGTCCTCCGTCAGGACTGCCCGCTCCATTTCGGGAATCGGCGGCCCGGTCTCCGCCACGCGGATCCACGCCCGGTCGTTCCCCGTCCCGATGTCGATATCGACTGAGGCACTTGTGTCGGCGTGCAGGACCGCGTTTTGAACGAGTTCTTCGAGGGCTCGGCCGATCGTTTCGATCGCCCTCACGGAGAGCGAATCGGGAGCGTTGAGACGGATCTCTGCAGCAGGGTGATCGGCCCTGATTCCCGAGACGATCGACTCGGCGATGTCGACGATGTCAACCGATTTCACCGCCCAGGTATCGGAGAGCGACTCGACGACCGACCGTTCTTTATCGACCGTTTCGAGGAGTTTCTGGCTGGTCTCGGTGATCTTTTTTGCGTGAGAGTGAAGTTGTCCGGCCGCCCGTTCCTCGATCGTCCGTGCGTACCCCTGGACCACGTTCATGTCGTTGTGGAGGTTGTGCCTGAGGATGCGGTCGATGGCCTGGAGCAACTCGTTTCGCTGTTCGAGTCGTTGTCTGGTGCGGAACTTTTCGTCGACGTCTTCGTGGATCCCCACTGCTCTCAGTGGGGTGCCATCGTCTCCCCATTCGACGACCTTTCCCACGTTCTGGATCCATTTCCAGGACCCGGCCGCCGTCCGCAAGCGATACGCACACCGGTAGAAATCGGCGTCGCCTTCGATGTGTTCGTTTAGTGCGGTTCGGTGAGTCTCGGTATCATCGGGGTGGATCCACCGCATAAATTCCGTGATCGTGTTCCCAACTTCCCCGGGGTCATAGCCGAGCATCCTCACCACCCGTTCGTCCCGGTACACCTTCTCGGCCTCCATGTCCCAGTCCCAGACCCCGAGTTGTGCGCCTTCGAGTGCGAGCTCGAGCCGTTCTTTGAGTGACTGTCGTTCGCGTTCGCGCTCCCGGCGCTCCGTGATGTCAATTGACGTCACGAACACCCTGGAGTAGTCCTCGGTTGCCTCGTCCGGGACCCGATATTCGAGAATTTCATCCCGCTGTTCCCCCTCGAGAGTCTGGGAGACGGTTTCCGATCGAAAGCGGGTCTCGCCGTCGGCGATAGTTTGCCACAACTCTCGGTTCGTCGAGAGCGAATCTTCGGTCATTAGCCGACCGAGATTGTCCATCAGCTCGGCTTTCGTCTCGGCCTCGTAGTAAGAGAGGGCCTTTTGGTTCACGTCGATGATCTCGATCCGGTCGAACAGCTCCTCGACTTCCTGGGGATTTTCCGCGAGATATCCAGCCACGTCGGGGTGTTCGGCGGCGATCTCATCCACGTACGACTTCGCCTTCGAGAAGTCCTCTTCCCAGATGACGACCGGGTTGTTTTCGAAAAGCGACCGGTAGCGAGCTTCGGCGCTTTCCCGTCTATCGACTGCTTCTTCCAGTTTTGCTGTTTGTTCTTGCAGCGCTCGCTTCGCCTGCTTTCTGGCAGAGACGTCCGAGAATAGCACGGCGAATCGACCTGCTTTCGGCCGGAACGCGGAGATGTGAAAGTGCCTGGAAAGTGGCGGGAACTTTGCCTCGAACTCGACAGACTCGCCGGTTTCGACCACCTGACTGAACCGCTCGAGAAACGGTGGCTCTGCGGTTTCGTACACCGACGTTGCCAACGCACCCTCGACCTGCTGCTGCTCCAGGCCAACGATCTCCGCGAACTGTTGGTTCACTTCGAGGATTTGATAATCGACCGGCGTTCCCGACTCGTCGGTGACGAGTTCGCAAAGCGCCATTCCCTCGTTCATTTCCGCGAAGAGATCTTGATACCTGGTTTCGGCTTCCCGATACTCCTGGGCCGTCCGAGTTCCATTCACGACCGTCTCGATCCGATCCGCCAACATGGCTATCGTATCGACCGACCTGGTTCGTTTCCGGGAACTGCTCCCACCAGACGAAATTGTCTTACTGACTGGCGTTTTGATCCCGTCCGCCGGAAAGAAAATAACTGGCAGGTCCGGGGACCGTGCACTGACCGCTTCGAGAAAATCGCTCCCGTTTTCATTGCCGAGCTGGTCGGTCGAGACCACACAATCGACGATCTTACCGGTGAGCAGATCCAAGCCCTCGTCCACATTTTCGACCGGCTCGACTGCCAACTTGGGCCGTTCATTTTCGATTCGGCCGGCGATTTTCGTGGCGACATCCGGGCTGGGACCGACAAAAAGAACCTGGATGTCTTTTTGCATCGTCTTTCGTAAAACGAGGAGAGGGATAAAACCTTGCGACCATCTCTCAATCTAGATAGTTCGGTGATCAATTTCACGAGAGGGGGGGTATCGAAGGCCCCAGTCAAGCGAGCGAAGTTTCAAGGATAGCGCTACCGAACTGCTAAGAGAAACCGCTTTCCCGCCCATAGCAATGAAGCTCAGAAAGAAATTCGCAATTCTCCTCATTCTATTCACTCTCGTTTTATCAGGAGTTGTGTATGGGCAACTCGAGTATACCAAACAGCAGTCCATCGACCGGGTTGAAGCAAGCGTTAACGAGACCGCCGAACTCACCGCCGAACAAATCAACGAGGAAATCAAACGACAAAAAGACTACGTCGGATATTTCGCCTCTCGGCCGGCTGCGTCGAACTTTTCTACTGCTTTTTCCTTTCTCGAGGAGTTCCTTTCGAATCCCCGATTTTATGCCGTGCAAACGATCGCGGAAAACGGGACCGTCATCGCGTTTCAGGGCGATATCGTCGAAAGCGTCCGTCAGGAAACACAAGGGGCGAACCTGAGTGACCGACCATACGTCTCGGTTCCGCTCTCGACTGGCGATACCTACGTCTCGGAAGCCGAAGCGGTCAACGAGACGGATCAATCTGTGATTATTATCAGTGCCCCAATCTTCGAGGACGGGGAGATAACCGGTGTCCTTGCGGCGGCCGTCGAACTCAACCGCTTTTCCGTCTTTTCAACGCTGGTCCCTCTCCAAACGGACGTTCAGTCGGTGTCAGTAACTGGTGGGTCGACATCCCTCTATGCGCCCGAAAACCGGTTTCAGAGCGCGATCAGCGCTCGCTCGACGGTTTCCTCTACCGGTTGGGTACTCGAAGTCAGACGCGACCGTGCGCCACTGGATGCCCGCCTCCATCGGATGGCGCTGATGCAAGGTGGGAGTCTGCTTTTGGTGCTTTTTGCGGTCATTGGATTTGCTATCTGGGAGTACACGGTAACGCTTCGACAGACGGATGAACTTCTCGAGGGATTCGAGGCGCTCCGGAATAACCGATATAATTACCGGCTTTATCTGACTGCTGGCGAGGAGTGGGAGAAAATTGGGGCTGGGTTCAACGAGTTGTCCCGCTCGCTCAGGGAGCGCGAACAGGCGATTAAAATGCGGGAAAGACAGCTGTCGGTGTTGAATCGTGTGCTTCGACACAACCTCCGAAACGACATGACACTAATCTTGAATTACGCGAGAAGCGTCGCAGATTCCGCGGATAGTGCACAAATCGCCGAGGCGGGGGCGACAATCAGGGAGCGGGGAGAGCACCTGATCGGGCTAAGCAATACGGCCCGCCAGGTTTCAGAGGCGATGGGGAAAGAGGACGATACGATCCAATTAGACCTTGCCACAGAGATTCGTCGGGCGGTGGCGAAAGCGAGAGCCGACTATCCTGAGGCGACGGTCTCGCTTGACTCGCCGGAGAGTGTTCCGGTCACGGTCATTCCAACTTTCGAATTGGCCGTGGAGAACGTCATCGAGAACGGCCTCGAACACAATGATGCTGACGAGCCGGAACTAACCGTCTCGATCACGGCCGATTCCGGGTCCGCAAAACTTGTGGTCGCCGACAACGGTCCGGGCATTCCAGAGGAGGAGTGGGCCGCACTCCAAGGGGAGGAAGAACCGCTCGAACACGGGAGCGGTCTCGGACTGTGGCTGGTCTACTGGCTCGTACGGAAATCAGGTGGCAACTTGACCTTCGAGGAGAACGATTCCCGGGGCAGCATCGTGACGATAGAAGTCCCCACACCGGAGTGAGACTTATCGCCGACCGCGAGATCGAAGGGCCGCAACGAGAAATCCGATTGTTCCGGCCAGCACGCCAAACCCTGGCATTCTGGTTTGCGTGACGGGGTCCGATTCCGTCTCCTCGACCGTTGCATCCCGGGTTGATTGATCCGAGAGCGCCTCGGCGGTCCCAGCGGCATTATTCGGGCCGTCGGCCAGGGAGGTCGTCACGGGAGACGCCGAATCCACATGGAGTGTCCCGACGGTGAAGTTATTCACGAGAACCGTGTATCTCCCCGGTTCGTCTATCGGTTCTTCGAACGAAGTTTGTCTGGTTCCCCCGGCTGCGATAGACAGTTTGTTCTCGGCAAGCTCCTCTTGATCGAGGAGTAGCCGCGCCAGATAGACCCCGTCTGCGCCACCGTTGTTCGTAATTCGCACACGCACGGCGAGTGGTTCGGACGTGGTTTGTGTCTCGGTCTCGAGGGTAGCATGCTGAATCTCGAAGTTCGCCACCTTCTTTCCGACCGTGAACTCCGAAAGCCCTGGTGATACGGCCTCGAAAATGTACGCGGTTTCGTTCCGGTCGACGTAGGTCGTCGGCACCTCGTTCCACGAACCGTTGTGATGCCGGTACAGGGCAATATCCTCGCGCTCACCCGGTGTTATCGTTCCCGAGTCGACGGTGAACCGGAACGTTACGTTCTCGATTTCGCTGTCCGGTACCGTGTGGTCGACGCTGATGTAGCCGATGCCTTCGGCCGATTCAGTTGGGGTAAACTCGGGGGTACGGTTCGTGTCTCGCTCGCTTCTCGTCGTGACACCGAGGGAGAAGTTTTGCCGCTCGGTCACGGCCACGGAAAGTTGTGTGGTCCCGACGGCGGCATTCGTCGCTGGCTCGGGCAATTCGACGGGAATTCCACGGTTCGGGGTCGCGTTCGCCACGTGGACTGAAACCTGGGTCCCGGGGGTCGTCTCAGGCGGCCCCTGGGATACAGTAATCGTGACGTTTTCCCCTCCGACCGAAATCGTGTGAGACGTTCCATTCGGCGGTCCATTGCCTCCTCCTGGTGGCCCTTGTGGAGTTCCATTGTTGGCCCCTTCTTCAGAGTTGGCCCACGTGGGTGGCCCGGATTCTGCACCAGCAGTTCCATTTGGCGGGGACTCCCGGGAATCGCTCCCGGGGGAATCAGCGGAATTGTCGTTGGCCGAAGAGGAGCCACTGTTCCCGGGGGAATCAGCGGAATTGTCGTTGGCTGGTGGCTGTGATGGCCCATTCGATCCCGACTCACCGGCCGAATCGGGTCCCTCTCCAGGATTGCCGCTGGCATTCGCGGATCGCTGCTCGCCTGGGGGCACGTTTTGTCCGCCGTTCGGCTGGGTAGTCTTGTTCGCATTCGAGGCATTTCCCTTCTCCGAGCCCGAACCGGACGCATTGGCCCCGGGGGTCACAGTCTGGCCTGGCGGATCTGCCTGATAGACCGGCCCGGCACCTCCCGGCGATTCACTGACACCGTCGGTGGCGAGTCCGAACGCCCCTCCAGCCGAAGGGGGGAATGGGCCATCTCCACTCGTCGAATCCATCCCCGCCGAAACGCCGCTTACGACGATAATCCCACTCCCGGCGACGACGAAGCCAACACTCAGTACCCCGACGAGTACGAGTGTCCGAACGCTGGCCACCGGGTCGTTCATACCAATGAAATAGGGCTGATCGCCCTTAATTGCTGTGTGTCCCTGATTTTCCGGCTGTTGGGCCCAATACGTGGCAGCCAAATACCGTTCCCAAGTCCGATCATCGCGAGTCCGACCGTGGTGGGCGTCAGGTGTTACCGGGTGTATCGATGAGTCCTGGGGCGGAGTCCAATCGCGATTGGGAAATCGGAGACGAACTCGGCTTGTAAATCGATCCACCCTGGATTGCCGATGTCGGGAACAACGAACGCTCAGAAAACGCGATTCGTGAAAAAGCGCCTGAGACGACCGGGTTCCAGGGTGCCTGGAGTGACCGCGACGGCACTGGCTTCGGTCCCCGCGATCACGTGATCCTCAGGTCGACCAAAGACGGCCCCGTGCAGTCCGGTCGGGCCACTGCCGATAACGACGAGGTCGCTATCCCGGATCGCCCTGAGGATCCCGTCCGGTCGATCTGTTTCCTCGATTACTCGGGTCGATACGGGCCCCTCGATATGACTCCCTAGCTCATCGAGGTGCTCGCGAGTTGCCCGCCGCTGCCTGTCTGTCGCCGAGGGCTCTATTGCCGAAAGGAGTTCGAGGTCCGCGTCTGTCATTTGCCCGAGCGCATCAGCGATCACGATCTTACGGGCGTCACCCGGGCCCGGATCGACGACGAGGGTGACGTGCTCGATCTCGTCGAATCCGCGGTCCTCGACTTCGATTACGTCCCGGTCAGAGTGTTGCTTGATCCACCCGACGTCACTTCCGAACAGAGATGTGTGGTGTTGTTCCCCTCGTCGTTCGAGGACGATCGCCTCGTCGCCGTGATGGTCGGCGTGATTGACGATCGCGTGTTTGGTGTCGTGGGTGGCGACCGTCCCGTATTCGACGGGGACGTCGGTCGAAGCCGCGAACTCCGCCATCCGCTCCTCGAAGGATTTATCGCCGGAGATGGGCCGGTCGCTAGCGGTCCCGAGCGGCAGTTGATCGGGGACTTCGTCGAATCGGGTGGCCCGAATCGCCCCATTTTTCACGCTCGCGATGGCCTCGGCGACTGCCAAAAGGGCCGACTCCCGCTCGACGGGCGTCCGTTCGGTGACGGCTACGAGCACGTCGTATTCGCCTTCTTCCTCGACGACTGACGCCGCCTGATCCAGGGCGTCCTGTCCCAGTCGCTGCCGGACAGCGTCGGTCAAGGCGCCTTCCCGTTCGATATCGCTCTGGGACCGCACGTAGGTGAAATACCAGACGAGCGATCCCAGGACGATTGCGACCGCACCGAGAAGCGGAAGCGCTCCCATATAGGGGAGCAACACGATGCCACCGATGATTCCTCCGAGCTGGGGAACTGGGTAGAGGGGCGTTTCGAAACTCGGCTCGTAATCGGGGAGTTCAGCCTGCCTGAAGGCGATGAGGGCGACGTTGATGAGGACGAACACGAGGATTTTGAACGCACTCGCAAGTTTCGCGATTTCATCGATGGGCACGAACGCGACCATAAAGAGCAAAATCGCCCCCGTAATGGTGATCGCATTCACTGGCGTGCCGAATCGATCGCTAACGCCGGCAAAGGAGGGTGGGGCGAGACTGTCACGACT
The DNA here is from genome assembly GCA_964550355.1 of uncultured Halobacteriales archaeon. Taxonomy (GTDB): domain Archaea; phylum Halobacteriota; class Halobacteria; order Halobacteriales; family Halobacteriaceae; genus Halodesulfurarchaeum. The sequence continues at coordinate 5,604 of CAZJZA010000002.1, read as the reverse complement.
CATCGCGAGTGGATATCGCGAGGAGGAGAGAATGCCGGCGTTCGCCGTACTGATCAACGCGATAATCGCCGCGATGACCACGATAATAACGCCCACCGAGGCGAGGGTTTCCTCGGCGGCCAGTGCCATCGGAATATTGGACCCCATCAGGTCCGGGGCCGGCACGACGCCGACCATGACGATGACGAGCGCGACGTAAAGAAGCGTCGTAAACGCGAGCGAGCCTAGGATCCCCAGTGGGATGTTTCGGTCGGGGTTTTCGATTTCCTCGGCGACGCTCGCGATTTTCGTCACGCCAGCGTAGGAGACGTACACGAACCCGGTTGCAGTGAGCAACCCGCCGAGGCCGCTGTCGAAAAATCCGTCGTAGTAGGTCGGGTCGACGGCAGTGGCACTCCCGGCCACGAACCAGGTGAGCGCCGCGAGCATGACCACGACGATGGCCACCTGCAGTCGACCGGTCTGCTTGGCGCCCACGATGTTGATTACGATGAGAACGAACCCGGCCGCGAGCGCGACAGGTTTCACGGGCAAGTCAAAGAGCAACACGAGGTACGGGGCCCCGCCGATGAGCGCGAGTGCCCCCTTAAACGTCAGGGAAAACCAGGTGCCCACCCCGGCGATGGTGCCCAGAAGTGGTCCCATTCCTCGCTCGATGTACAGGTAAGTGCCTCCGGATTCGGGCATCGCCGTTGCCATCTCGGATTTGCTCAACGCGGCGGGAAGCACGAGCAGTCCAGCGAGAAGATAGGCCAGGATGACCGCGGGGCCAGCCATCTTGAGGGCCAACCCGGGCAGGATGAAAATCCCGCTCCCGACCATCGCGCCGATACTGATGGCGAGGACGGCCGGGAGCCCGAGGTCCCGTTCGAGTTCCTTCATGGGGGGGAGGTTCCGCGACGGGTCGGCGGATTATACCATGATACTGACCAGTACGCGCTCCAGTCCGTCTGCTGGGGCTGACTTTTCCTCTCGCCGGTAATCCAGCTCACAGTGGCGTCAACGGGCGATTCGTCGCTCAGGGCCGGGTTCGAGTCACGTATCATGTGGTCCCGTGGGGGTGGGGCGTTCGGGAGGGTGCCGAGTACCGACCGCTCCCGGGACTCGGCGTCTGGATCGAGCGAGTCTTTGTAAATTAACTAACGGATCAATATAAATAGCGGGGTTGTATGACTAATCTGCCAGTATATCTCCACAATTTCCCTAATCTGTCCTCGCCATCGGTGGGGGAGAACGGGTGCAGGTCCGACGCCGCCCGATCGAGCAATTGCTTGGCGACGGCTCGAAGGCGAGAAACACTAATACGAGCGTGCGATGGAAGGGTAGACAATGAAAGACGGCGATCTCGACTCGATCGATCGACAGATCATTTCTGCTCTCCAGGGCGAAGCCCGGCGAACCTCTTCGAGCGAGGTTGCAGCACAAATCGATATTTCAGCGAGTACCGTCCGGTCGCGACTCGCCAAACTTGAGGATCGGGGAATCATCAGGGGCTACTACATCGACATCGATTACGACGCGGCCGGCTACCCGCTTTATACGAAGATCATCTGTACGGCCCCGGTGGCGGAGCGAGACGCCCTCGCCAAACGGGCCCAGGAGATTCGCGGCGTGACCGCCGTCCGGGAGGTCATGACCGGCGAGCGGAACGTCTACGTGAACGCGATCGGGGCCGACCACGACGACCTCAATCGCATCAGCACCGAACTGGACGAACTTGGGCTCCACGTCGTCGACGAACAGCTGGTGCGCGACGAGTACATCTGCTCGGAGACCGGGTTACTGGAAGAGCGGGATTGAGTGGGGGACTCGGAGAATTACGGAAATGCGAGGAGAAAGCCTCGCGCTTCAGCGCGGGGAGGATGTCAAAGCCGAGCGAAACGCGTATTGGTTCGGTCGGAAACCGCCTTTCAGACCAAAAGTTGCACGTCCGCCTTCGCCATCTTGCGCAGCGCGTGGGCCGCCCCGACACCGGTTTCGACGCCGTCGATGAATTCGTCATCGTCGTAGTCCATCAGGTCCATCGTCATCTGGCAGGCCTGGAAGTTCACGCCGTTGTCGAGGCCCCGTTGGACCAGTTCCGGGACCGTCTCGGTGCCGACGTCGTCGATCTTATCGCGCATCATTTTGGCCGTCATCCGGTCCATGCCGGGGAGCATGGCGACGATGTTCGGGACGGGCATGCTCGGATTGCCCACCGAGGACATCTTGAGGTTCTTGTGGTTCTCCTCGTGGAGCATATCCAGGCCCCAGAAGGTGGAAAAGACAGTCACATCCCAGCCGAAGGCGGCTGCCATCGGGCCGAGGATGAGGACCGGGTAGGCCATGTCGAGTGTGCCTTTCGTGGCGATGATGACCATCCGGGTGGGCTCGTCATCGTCGTGTTCGTGAACTTCGATCTGTGATTCGAGTTCGTCGATTCGTTCCTGGAGATCTTCGATCGTGGGTTCGTCGGTGGACATGATTTTCGGTGTGGTGTTCGACAGGACCCCCTTCGATGGTCCGTTCTTTGGCGTCGGAGCGGCACCTGTCGTGAATGCATTTTGCAACTTCGCGATGCCCGCCATAAAAGGGTATGGTCGATTTTCCGTTGCTGGGAGTGGTCTCGAGCGCACTCAACCCTATTCGGGACTCGCCCGCATACGGGCTCTATTGGAGAGAATGGTGAGTAACGCACGAAACTTGCACATGGGGAAGGAGGAGCGATGTTGGTATCGCCGCGTTCCTATCTATCGCCGTCGTTCTCATCTATTGGTGTGTTCCTATTTCTCGCCGCGTTCCCAGTTATCGTCGCGTTCCCATCTTCCACCGCGCTTTCCCTACCTTCGCCTGCGTCCCGTTAAAGCCGTCGCTGGGGGTGTGGCTTATCGCCGGACATCGGTGGCAGTTGCTGATAACTCCTTTAAGCCCAAGACCGGGACCGTCGCTCGCTATGTCCCGGCATCGGCCCCGTTCCCGTCAGGTTCTGTTCCCTTTGCGGAGTCCTCTCCGTTCTCTTTGCCTTCTCCGTCCTCTTCGTCTTCCCCGTTCTCTTCGTCTTCCCCGTTCTCTTCGTCTTCTCCGTTCTCTTCGTTCTCTTCGTTCTCTTCGTCTTCTCCGTCCTCATCGTCTTCCCCGTTCTCTTCGTCCTCTTCGTCATTTTCGCCCTCTTCGCTATCCTCGTCTCCCTCCTCGTCCACGTCTGCCGTTTCGTCCCCACCTCCGGGTTCGTCGCCGTCCTCCGATTCGGCGTTCTCGCCATCGGCCGCCTCCACAGCCGCCTGCTTGCTCACCTCGTCGATCCGGTCGATCACTTCGCCGACTTCCTCCCCGACCGTCTTTTCGATCTGTTCGTTGACGGTCTTCTCGACCTCCTTGGCCACGTGATCGACCTCCTCGCCCACGGACGTCTCGACGTGCTCGCTGACCGTTTCCTCTACTTGTTCGCTGACCGTCTCCTCCACGTGTTCGCTAACCGTTTCCTCGACCTGCTCTGAGACCGTCGCCTCGACCCCCTCGGCCACGTCCTCGCCGACCCGCTCTTCGACCTGTTTTGCCACGTCGTCCATCTCCCCGCTTAACGTATCCTCGACGGTCTCGCCGACTTCCTCGCTGACCTTCGCTTCGACCTCATCTGCGACCTCGTCCATCTCCTTGCTGAGCGTCTCCCCGACCTCCGCCGAGACGGTCTTTTCGACCTGCTCGGCGACCTCCGTGGTCATCCAGTCGGGGTCAAAGCGGGACATCTTCCAGCCGATGTGAACGACGTAGGAGGCCAACACGCCGAGCCCGAACGCGATTCCGACGATCGTTTCGACCACGAGTATGAGGGCGATCGCCACGAAGATCAGCAGCCCGTAGGTCAGATCGACCACGAAATCGACTCGATTCGCGTTCATTTATCTTTCACCGGACGATCTTTTCTCGAATTTTCCCGCAAAACCGTCTCGGACCCCTTCTCCTGCATGGGCATGAATAGGTCGTCCAGATACAAAAACCGTCGCCGACCGATCGCCCGGGCGGGAAAGCGAGGCCGGCCAGGGGCCCTGGTGAGAAACCGACCCCAGCAGGCGAGGAGAAGTGGGGGGTGGATGGGAATCGGATTTCTGCCGGAGACGTGACACACCGCTTAAGAAACGTCGGGGTGAAATGTGTGTATGATCGAAATCCTTCTTCTCGTCGGGATTGTCGTTTCGCTGTTCGTCGGCTTCAATATCGGCGGGGCGACCACGGGCCCCGCGTTTGGCCCGGCAGTTGGCTCGGATGCGATCTCGAAGACGGGGGCCGCCCTCCTCATGTCCGCGTTTTTCTTCGTCGGCGCGTGGACGATCGGCCGGCGGGTCGTCACGACACTGGGCGAGGATCTCATCACCGATGCGGGGGTGTTCACGATCGAGACGAGTATCGTCGTCCTCTTTTTCATCGGCGGCGCGCTGTTCGTCGGCAACTACGTCGGCGTTCCGGCCTCGACCTCGATGACCGCCGTCGGCGCGATCGCCGGGCTCGGCGTCGCAACCGGCCAATTGGACTGGGCCGTCATGGGCGAGATTGCGGTCTGGTGGATCGTCGCCCCGATCATCGGGTTTTGGATCTCCGGGATGATCGGCCGGTATCTCTACACCCGGATCAACCGCTGGGTGGCGATCGACAACACGCCCGGTCCACTAATCGAAATTGATTGGTCCGGGACCGTTCCGACCGTGTCCCGCGGCCCGAACACCACCTCGCGGGAACTGTACGGGGGCGTCGTGGTCATCGCCATCGGCAGTCTGATGGCCTTTTCCTCGGGCACCTCGAACATCGCAAACGCGATCGCCCCGCTCGTGGGCGCGGGCGTCGACATCGACATGATGATCCTGCTCGGTGGGGTCGCCGTTGCCATCGGGGCCTTTACGATCGCTCGCCGGACCCTCGACACGCTTGGCAACGATATCACGGACCTGCCCCTGACCGCGGCGATCATCGTGGCCGTCGTCTCCTCCGTGATCGTGATTGGGCTCTCGGCGATCGGTATCCCGGCCTCGTTCGTGATCATCGCGACGATGTCGATCGTGGGTCTGGGCTGGGGGCGGGCCACCCGCCCCGCGACGATTCCGGACGTCGTCCACGGCGGACGCACCGAAGGGGTCTCGGTCGGCGCGCTTGCCGCCCAGGAACCGGGCGAGGAGGCGCCGCCGATCGGCGAGGAGGATCCGGCGGACATTCCCTCGGCGGCGGACCTCTTCGATCCTTCGACGACCGGTCGCGTGGTCGTTATGCAAAACGTGGTTCCACTGCTCTCCACGGTGGGGGCCTATGGCACGTTCACTCTCCTGTTCACGTTAGTTTGGTGAGTTTTACGCACCGAATATCGCGTGTAAAGCAGTATTCACGCCGTATCCGGCGGCGACCGAGATACCGAGGGTAAGCAGCCAGAACCCGACCGTCACCCCGATTTTCCGGCGGGAAACCCCGGCCGATCCGGCGGCCAACCCGCCCCCGATCACGCCCGAGATAATGATGTTGTTAAAGGAGATCGGGATGCCGAGTGAGATCGCTGCCTGCGCGATGAGAAATCCCGGAATCAGGGCGGCGATCGACCGCCGCGCTCCGAGTTGGGCGTACTCCCGGGCAGTTGCCTGGAGC
>CAZJZA010000001.1:41855-45661 GCA_964550355.1 uncultured Halobacteriales archaeon | reverse complement strand
TGGTTTCGACGTCAGCGGCGAACTCGTCGGCGTAGGCTGCGAACTCTTGCTGTGCATCCGCGACGTAGGCTGCGAACTCTTGCTGTGCATCCGCGAATTCCTCGCGGGTTGCGGTCATGTCTTCACGTTTGTCTCTAACACTCATAGGTGGTGGGTTGGGGTGTAGGCGAAAATCGGTTGAGTAGGTGTAGCTTGCAAGCTATACGCCTCCGTTACGGTCCGCCGAAGCGGGCCAGCGGATCAGGCCTCTGGCGTGGGGGCCGCCTCGGCACCGGCGGTGAGTTCTGCTTGTTCGATCTTCGCGATCTCTTCGGCGTAGTGGAGGAAGGTGTCGACCGACGCGGCAACGACCCGCGCCTCGACGGTCAGAAGCTCGATACCAACGAGGGAGACACGCGCCCACACGTCGACGACGAGACCTTTGTCCAGTACGCGATCCAGTACTTCCGCCAAACTCGATGAATCGGGCTGAGCCATGATTGGTCTGGGTTATACCCACATTAACAGGCACCGAGTAGTCACAAAACCATTCGTATGATTTCAGCAACTGTTTCACCTGCTGTACTGACCCATATCTATACGTATGGCGGAATTAACTCTTCAGGGTAGGGTCGCCTCGATCGAGGAGCGTTTCACCCCTATGTTGAGCCAGTGGGAACTGCTCTGCCATCCACCGACCACTACGCACAACCATGACCACGCCCGATCTCGCCAACGTGTCCTCGGAACAACACGGTCATGCGCTTTTTCCTCGCGAGATCAGTCGCTTTTTCACGGACAACCCGGGTCACACGCTTCTGGTTAATGGAGCACCGGGAACAGGGAAGACGCTGTTTACAATCCGCGGTCTCGACGTGTTGGAGCGTGATGGCGATGTTCTCTACGTGTCGACCCGCGTCGATCAAGACACCGTTCACGAGATGTACTTCGAGGAACAGTCTGCCATCGACCAGACGCACATCCTCGATCTTTCTCAGGACCCGTTCGAACTTCCGTTGGACGTGGATGTTCCATTCGAGAAGTTGGATTTCGATTCGCTACTCGAGTGGATCCAACAGATCAAGGACGCGAGCAAGCGGCTCACGATCGCCTTCGACAGCTGGGAACTCATCTACGAGTACGTGTCCACTCGGCACGACGACCCTCCAGGTATCGAGACGGTGACAACCCAGTTGGTCGCTCTCGCCCGCCAAGAGGGCATCCGGACGCTGCTCGTCTCGGAAACTACCGATTCATCATCGCTTGAGTATATCGTAGATGGCGTGGTCTCGCTGCAGGTCGCAGAGGACGAGCGGGGACGAACGCGCCGCCATCTCCGATTGGAGAAGTTGCGTGGCGTCCGGATCGGCAATCGATTGCAACCCATCACGCTTGCCGGCGGACAATTTCAAACAATTGCCCCTGTCGAATTACCCACCGCCCGTATGGGGACAGGCGACGGCACGTGGGAGCCACGCGCAAACTCGAAGGCGAAGTTCTCGACGGGGATCGGTGATCTCGACCCTATTCTCTCGGGCGGGTACAACCGAGGAAGCGTCGTTCACCTCGATCTGGGGACCGATCTCTCTCGGGATGCGTGGAGTGTGCTGACGCTCCCGACCATCCGCAACTTCCTCGCCAATGAGATGGGCGTTGCTGTCGTCCCCCCGCGTGAGGGGAGTCCCGGGTTGCTCCACAACGACCTGAATACGATGCTGGCCGATCAGTTGTTCGAGACGTACTGCCACGTCTTCGAGACGTACGCTGGCCCCTCCCGAAGCACGGGACCGGCTGCTGAGGATGAACACGTCGAGACATCGTCCGAATCGTCACAGACGGTTCCTCCAACCGACACGAACCACGCTCCCGAGGTCGAGGCAGAACTCACAGAAGAGGTGGCGGATCGGGAACAATCCGCTATGATCAACGAGGAACTCAGCTCACCCGTGGAAGGCGGCCAACTTGATTACGAGCCATACATGGAATACGTCGAGCAGATGCGCCAGCAGAGCGATGGGCCGTTGTTGCACGTGATCAGTATGGACACGGCGCGAACGACATTCCAGACCCGGTTGGGCGACTTCGCGAATTACGTTGCCCTCCACAACGACCTGACGATCCTCATCACCAAGCCGGGGACCGAGCTCCGAAAGCAGGCAGATCGTGTTGCTGACATGCATTTCCGGCTGGAGCGATCGGGCAACGCCATCATGCTGTATGGCGAGAATCCACTGACCCCGCTGCTCGGGATCGGGATCGACCAATCACAATCCATTCCGAAAATCACCCTCACGGAGATGGTGTAACAAATGAAAAAAATCATCGAGGAACTCCTAGGAGAGATCGAGACGGACACCGAGCTATCGTTCACCGTTTCGACTGAGAATTCGTCGATATCGGGTAAAACCGAATCAGAACACGCAGCCCAATCAAGTGCTTCGCCACAACACGTGGATACCGCACTCACTGACGACGCGGTGACCACGATGAAGAGCTGGCTCGATGAGGACTATCTCCACTCTATCAGCGAGAAAAACATCATCGCAGAATTGGACGACATTCTGGTGTTGTTGATCGCTGTTCGAAACGGGGCTTGTGGGAAAGAACTCCTCCAAGATCTCCGTCGGCTGTTCGGGGCGGATTTGAGCCCCGGCACGGTCTATCCTCATTTAACAGGCCTCGCAGACGAAGGGATGCTTGCCATGAGCGAGCTAAAGACGCGGAAAGTTTACCGGATTGCTGATACGGAAGCCGCTTTCGACCAGGTTGAGCCGGCGGTGAATCGATTTCTCACGTTTGCGATCGTGCTGAAGGCACTACTGATTCATTGCAAGCCCCCCGAGTCACAGCCACAACAGGGTGAGACGGATGAGCGATAATCTGTACGCCTACGGCGTCATCGAACAGGAAGACATCGAATTGGGGGTCGATGGGGTTGCCGAAGCAAAGCGCATCTACACAATCGATTACCGCACGCTATCAGCCGTCGTGTCCGACATTGACACGACAGAGCCAGCGCGCACCGACGAAGATGTGGAGGCACACAACAACGTCCTTCAACGCGTGCTCGAATACGACGGCGGCCGGACCGTCGTGCCGATGAGTTTCGGGATGGCGTTCAAGAACGGCCGGACGTTGAAGGGCGTCCTGCGAGGGGCCCGACGCGTCCTACGCAGCGCCTTGAACGAGATTGAGGGCACGATCGAACTCGGGGTGAAGATAATCGCCCCCGCCGAGAGCGCGCTGCCTCAAGCAGAGATCCAGCATGACGTGACAGACCGGCTTTCGGCGGTGAGTATCAACGAAACCGAGAACGATCTCTTCAGCGACCGGCTGCTCGTGAACAAGTCGTATCTGGTCGAGCGCGACCACCGAGCCAATTTCGACGCAGCAATTGATGGTATCGAGGCCGCGTACGACGATGAATTGACGATTCAGCACACTGGGCCGTGGGCCCCGTACAACTTCGTGGACATTCACATCGGTGCCGAGCAACAGCACGGAGGACGATGAGCCATGTTCCTCGTGGACGATCTGCTGGTGAAACCGTTCCTCTCGCTGCTGGACATCTTGCACACGATGGCACTCGACGAAATGTACGATATCGAAGCGATCCAAGACGACATCAAAGAAAACCGGCTGCTGTACGAGATCGGCGAGCGGCCGAAGGAGGAATACCAGCAGCGCAAACAGGAACTCGAGACACAGGTTGAGACGGCCGAACAGATCCAGTCCCAAATGCGAAATCGCATGGAGGTTAAACGCTAATGTCCCCCGATACCAACAATACCGACGATACATCCGACGAGTCGCCTGACAGCCCATCC
>CAZJZA010000001.1:0-41755 GCA_964550355.1 uncultured Halobacteriales archaeon | reverse complement strand
ACGCTGACGAACCAGCGCTTGAGCTGCGGGCCGACGAGGACCTCATCGGGCGCGTTGCGCTCGATCAACCGGACGTGACGATCAGCGACGTGACTCTCGCCAATCAGATTCTCGAGATTCGGCTGACGCGGGCGAGCGAATCCAACGATGGTGAGTCAGAATGACTGACAACCAACAGCAAAAACGCAAGCAGAAGGCCCGACAAGCACAGGCGAAGGCACAGATCAACCGCGACAAGGCCCGGCGCAAACTACTTCAACAGCGGGAGAAGCTCGCGCGCCGCCGGAGCCGGAACCGACGCCAATCGGAACAACGGCGTGACGAGGACACGGACAGAGGAAAGAATCCAACGGCCCACTCGACGCTGCCGCCCCAGAAGTCGAACGCCGAAAACGCGACCCGCAACTCTCATTCGACCGTTCCTGAGACGCCCAAATACTCGGCGGTGCCGGCCCGGGAGCGATTGTACGGCCAGCGCCTCCACCGCAAAACGAGCGGACGCGAGGACGAACCATCGGCGACGTCTCGCGTGTCCGAACGCGAGACCGACGTCGAGGAGGTGTCGACGGATGAGTGATCCCAAGCCAACGCGCTCGCAGGGCGATCTCGCCGAGATGGTGGAGGTGTTGTTGGACAAAGGGGTGGTCGTCAACGCCGATATTGCGGTCAGTATCGGTGACACCGAACTGTTGGGCATCGAGTTGCGGGCAGCCATCGCTTCATTCGAAACCGCGGCCCAATACGGCCTCGAGTTCCCCACTGGAACAGATATGGAACGCGTTGAGTCAGCTGCTAACGTCTCCACCGCTAAGAATACCGATCCGGCGGAGTCCACAACTGCCGGCTCAGAGGTAAATTCGACCGAGCAAGACCAGGATCAGTCACCGATGTCGAGTGCGTCTCCAGACGGGAGTGAATAGCTGTGGAACTCTCGCTCGATGACGATGCAGAAGATCTCCAGGACGGACTGATCGCGCTGGTAGTAACCGTCGTCGAGCTACTCGTTGAGGCACTCGAACAGGAAGCGGTTCGACGGATGGAATCTGGCCGGCTCTCCGACGAGGAAATCGAACGGTTAGGGCAACAACTCCAGGCTCTCGAAGCAGAGATCCAGCGGCTCAAACACCAAGAAGAGATTACGGCAGACGTTGAGGAGTTCAAAGACGATCTCGATCACGTCATCCGTGACGCCATCAAGCAGTTGTCCGAGCCCGAACCAGATCATGTTGGTGGATCTTCCTCCGGATACGAGGACGAAACCAATGACTGATTCGCACTCCCCGGCACCAGCTGAGAACGACATCGATCCGGGTGCTGATCAGACGGTGACCAACGGCCGGTACGTGTATTGTTTGGTTGACATCAAAACTGGGGATCCCACTGCACTTTCGGTGACCGGGATCGACGATGAGCCGATATTCGTCATCGATAGTGAACGCGTTGGAGCTGTCGTTCACGAGTGTGATACTCTCTATGATACCGACGACATGGAGCAGGTCAAACAGTGGCTACTCACCCACCAACAGGTGATCGATGCGGCAGGCGAACAGTTTGGCACGCCGCTGCCGATGCGGTTCAACACCATTCTTGAGGGGGGTGACGCTAGTGTCACCCAGTGGTTGCGTGAGCAACACGGTAAGATTCGCGAGGAGCTGACATCATTCGCGGGCACGTGGGAGTATCGGGTTCGCTTGTTCTGGGAACCGTCGACGTTCGAAGACCAGATCGTAGACCAGGACGACCGGTTGCAGGAATTACAGCACCGCCAACAGCAATCAGGAGCCGGAAAGGTATTTCTACTCGCGAAACAGTACGACAAACGTCTTCGCGAACTGAAACAAGACCATCGTACCGAGCTAACAGCAAGGCTGAAAGAGACAGTCAGCCCTGTCGTGACCGAGCTGATTGAACAGGAGCCCCACTCTCCGCTCTCGGAACCCACCTCATCAACCGATGGGGAGCAAGTTGCGCGGCTGGCGGTTCTCGCGGACGAAACGGATGAAACCGCGCTGGGTGCCCGGTTGGACGAGCTGGTCGAGCAGGAGGGAGTTAGCATCAGATTCACCGGGCCATGGCCACCGTACACGTTCGCACCGGACATCGGGTGAGTGATTATGGAGCCAACAAAGGACGATACGCACGCCATCGTGGAGTTCGTTGATGTATTGCTTCGTGATGGCGCTGTGATTCAGGCCGACGTAGTTGTAACCGTCGCGGAAATTCCACTGATCGGGATTAGTCTCCGCGCAGCAATCGCCGGCATGACCACAATGACAGAGTATGGCTTGTTTGAGGACTGGGACAGAACTCATCGACAGCGAGCACTCAAGACATGATGGAACATGCTTCACCCCCGCCCACGGTTGGGCAGGGAACTCGCACTGTCCTTCCTATTTAGACTAGTCTAATTATATTGTTCGGTAGGACTATTTTATACTTTAGTCCCTCACTGACAGTTGAGAATGAGTAACGGATCGCGGATACTGGACAGAGTTACAGTATCGCGTCGTCGAGCCATCGCTGTTGGCACAGGAATCCTTGCTGGCGGGATGGCTGGCTGTCCCGACGACGGAGGCGCAAGCGGCGCTACCGAACCGACCTCAGCCGAGGACAACGGAACGACAGCCGACGAGAGTGATTCGGTCGTCGTGGCATCGTTCTTCAGCTTCTACGACTTCGGCCGGAAAGTCGCCAATGGGACACCGCTCCAGGTGAAGAACTTGGTTCCGACGGGACTGCACGGGCATGGCTGGGAGCCGGATGCAAGCGTCACGAGAGACATCATCGAAGCAGACGATTTCATCGAACACAGGAGCCGGCTGAACTCATTTCGTCGATTTCAGTGGCACACTGGACGAAGTGGATGGATACAGCCTGCCGAATCGTCGCCTACTGAAGCTGCGAGTGAGGGGGTTCCATGACGGTCGCGCAATCGATAGATCGCGAGGACTACCTTTCGCTTGATCTGTATGAGGAGGTCGTCGGAGTCATTGAGAATATAGAAACGAATCAGCGATACCTCATTCTTCACTTATCCGTTGGCTCCCTCCGCTATCCTCTAGATTCAGAAGAAGCCTGTCTCATTCGGTCTGCGGCTGATGAGTCTGCTGGATCAAAAATCCGCATCCTCAAAACTCCAGCGAGTGTGCATTCAGTTGGTTTAGCTGTCTCACTCGAGTCCGTCTGAGAAAATCTCAGGACCTTTTGGGCGCGACTTTTCAAACTTCAATCGCGCTGTCCCAGATCCTTCTATCTCAAGATTCTTTATCTAATTTCTTCTCTCGGCTCAGATATTCGGCCCACATCACAATCTCTATAGCTTCACCAATGAGGGGGAGGTGGCACTCAGGGTCCAATACGAGGTCGAAAGTGCACATCTGGACGAGGGTCTCTCTCGAAGGCGATCGTGGCTCAGGCAGTGAATTAGCAGGTCGTGCTCGTGTCTTCCAGGGTTTCCCGGTAAAATATAGCTGTGAACGATAGGCTATCTCCGAACAAGGCGAAAAGGTCGGGCAGCCGTTGGAATTTCGGCGGGGACGTTGCAGGTGATCGACGACCGGTCTGTCACCTCTCCTGTTGACAGATGGGTCACCAAGTGAGTGGAGAGTGAGTTCGAAACGTTGCAGACGAGGGGCCACGTGTCGGGGGAGAGGAGGGAACGTGCCAGGGCACCAGACTACGGTCAACAACTCGACAATTGAGGGCAGAAGGAGGCCCCCGGGGTGGGGCCAAGGGAGGCCCATCGCCTGGAACCACCCCAGGGGTCTGGTAATTCCACGTCCTAGCCCCACCTTACTCCCTCCCCAGGATCCACCCCCATAGTGTGGCTGTATCCGATAGGAGCTATCGAATGCAACCGTGGGACCCCCTTGGCGGCTGTGACACCGATAACTCGCTCAAATAACTGTAAGATTTGATTTGTTTTCCTCTCAAATCAGCCCCTACTTTGTCGCCGTTCCTTTCCCGGCGCAATCAAAACTAGGCGAACTCTAACTGCTTACTGGCAACCCAAACCGATCAGCGCACCAATTGCCTGGCTGGATAAAGAGTATTGAGATAGTTTCTCTCCAGTCGTTACCAGTCCCACCCTGTTCGTATTCTCGACGACTGTGATCGATAGAAACGCCCTCGATAAACGGAAATGAAAAGAATATGAAGATTCTCATCCCGATATCGAGATCAACCAATTTGGAATGTGCCTGCTTTTCTCACTTCCTCACTCTGGCACCTGAACGAAATACGTCCCGTCAGTTGCATTGCTATACTGGAAACTCACCACAAACCAATCCTGAGAATTGAGGTTCGCATCATTCCCGTTCTCCGCATAAAACGCCAACGAGACCGACGTCTCGGCGTTCTTTTGCAGGTTAATTTTCGGATTTGATTTTCTGTAATCTCCACCGAACTCTAATGTCGCAGTGACCGTCCCTTCCTCCGTCTGGAGTTCAGTGTATGCCGCTGCGTTTCCACCTCGACCGGATGCGTCCTGGAAGAAATTTATCCTCGCTCGTTGGATGGATTCGTTTGTCTCTCCGGTGTTATTTAACACCAGATTCACGATATGGTCCTGGTTTCCCGTGCTCCTTGTTTCACCTTCCAGAATTATATTCCCGGGTTCGGTTGGGTTGATCTCACTCCCCTCGCCACCAATCTGGAGAGTGGGATTTGCACCTGGGTTTGTATTTGCTCCGACGACCGTACATTGAATCTGATAGACGCCGGATTCGAACTGAATGTCGACGGCAGATTGTCTGGAGGTGTTTCCCACCACGTTCGCAACGTGATTGGTCGAATCAGTCAGCAGCTCTGCCCATTGCTGAGGGGATAACCGAGTTGGGATCGTGAGCGTCAATGGCCCGGATATCACCGTCGACCCTGTTTCACTCCCGGAGAAATCGATGATTGTTGACCCTGAACCAGATTCGGAGTTCGTTCCGACCAGGGGATACAGGTTGATTGTAGACCCTGAAACCAATCGTTGTTTGGACTCGTAAAGGACTGCCCCCTCCTCGGTTTGGCGATAGAGGACGGTGTTTTCGAACGTTGTTGGTGGGGTTCCTTCGAGATAGTAATAGTCAGGTGTATACTGGATTGCCTTTGTACTAGTCGTTTCACCGATACCGCAGAGCTGGGTTTCATTCACACCCGATATCGAGATTTCACCCGATCCAATGGTTTCAGTCGCTAACTCACCCCTCGCCGCAGGTGGTTGTACTGCAATGATTCGACTTGGATACGACGTCCCTAACTGGACTCGTGCTGACTTCGGGCCATTTGTTTCACCAGCTGAAATTATTGCATTCCGTACGTCTTGCAGTTGTCCCTGCACTTCTTTGTAGTGATTGAACTCAAGGGCTTTGTTCTGAGACGGAACCACTTCGGCCTGAAAGATGGAGAGTGCAATTATGAGGATGGCAAACATGAAAATCGCTCCGATAACCACCGTTACTCCCCGATTGTTCGTGGTGAGATCCATCATTAAAGCACCCTTTCAGAAAAGAATGAACGGCAGTTACAATATGTGTTTTGTAACTATACTGGTTAAAACAAGACACAGTGGAACAATAACATCTGCATAAGAGAGGATAGAAACAAGATGATTTCACGACGATGGCTGAAGATAAGCGAAGTGGTCCGTTCCAGAAGCAGGTTTCAGATGAGGACATACTACAATTTATCGAGAAAAAGGAAGTGGTGACGACCAAGGAAGTCGCTGATGAGTTCGAGTACCATATTCAAACTGCTCGGCGGCGACTCAAGGACCTACATCAAGAGAGTCAGGTTCAAAAGAAGGATGTGGGGAAGCGGTTTGTTTGGTGGATTTCTGGTTGACCGTAGATAAAACGTCAACAAATCGATTTTGGCCACACCTGTCCAGGTTTAGTTCTATGTGAATGAGTGCAAATGTCCGCTGCTGAATGTGGGGCGGTTATTCACCAACAACCATTCCAAATTTTTCTGTTGTTCTATTCGTATAATCGGAGATGAGTTTTTCCGCTTGAAATGTGAATGACTCTTATGTCCGATCTTGCGAGGGAGCCGCGACTTGTTGACCCCATAGAGATTGACTTTACTGTGGGTCGAATTATGGAAACACCCCCCTTCCCCCGCTGGGCTGGATCTACACATTCTGGCGACGAACTACGAGGTGAAGTTGAGTCCTTACATACCGTTGTAAAATCGGCCCTGTCACCTCGTGGAATGTACCGAGCAATACCAAGAGGTGAATCTAGAATTGACCGATACGATCCTCCTGATCGCTTGCTCGAATCCGAATTAATCGTCCCTGGCGTGCTGACGATTGGAGACGGGGTCAAAAACGAAGATTCAATCAATGGATTGCTTCAGACTCTCGTCGCTGATGCAATGGAAAACGTGGCACTTCAAATGGCGCGGGTAAGTTTGTTGACCGAGATCAAAGAATGGGCCACGGATAACGGCTATAATACGACCCGGGTCTTTCCACCTGGCACTCGGGGAGACGGATGGGATTTGGATAATCGACAGTTCATGTTTGAAACACTGGAAACGGAACGTATCGATGTTTACCTTCGTAAGGGGCGCATCACTGAACCCCGAAAGACGTTCACATTTGCAATGGGATTGGGATCAGATATCGAGCAGACTGATCTGTTGTTAACTTGTGGCGATTGCGAATATGTGATGGATTGTCCATACGTGGGTTCGATGGTGGAATAGCAATTACTTTTTGTGGAAATTTACCGCCTGTAGATGAATGATCCAGTGACCCCACCCACTCAAATTTGAAATATGACGACATTTACTATGTGGAATGGCGTAAACTGAATTGCTGTTACTAATAGGTATTACTTGAGGACTGTTGGCATATAATTCCCTCTATAATTAAGGTAAAGGGCCAATAGACCTGGCAATAATTGTTACTATGTGAGTGCAAACCAATGTCAAAAGCCACGGAACTGAAAGAAGCAATCGTCGATGCGGACACGAACACAGCGGTGGAATTGACGCAGGAAATTTTGGACGAACAAGCGGCGACAGAGGTATTAGACGAAGCGATCCTCCCGGCTGCTGACACGATCGGAGATAAATACGAAACTGGCGAGTTTTTCCTGACAGATCTCATGCGGTGTGGGGATACGATGGAGGAGGTAATGGAGCCGCTAACCGAGGCTTTGAACGAACAAGTGGCCACGACCGGAGAGAAGGACGAACGGGTGACGATCGTTCTCGCGACGATCAAGGAGGACATTCACGACATTGGGAAGAATTTAGTCCGGTTGTTTTTGGCCGGCAATGGGCATCACGTTCACGACATGGGAGTCGACAAACCTGAAGACGAAATCGTTGATCGTGCGATCGAGGAAGATGCTGACGTGATCGCACTCTCGGCCCTCATGAGTATTACCCGTGACAATATGCGAGACGTAATCCTCGAACTCGAAGATCGGGGGCTTCGCGAAGAATTCAAAGTTCTCGTTGGCGGCCGATCTGCAAACGCAGAATGGGCAGATGAAATCGAAGCGGACGGGTACGCACCCGATGCGCCCCAGGCCGTCGATGAGGCTGAACGACTATGGGATGAACTCGAACAGGAAGCCAAAGGAGGTGCCTAACAATGGGTGAAATGGCGGGTGTCGAACGGGTTGCAACGGCATTACAGGGAAAAGAACCGGATCGGGTCCCAGTCGGGACGTTGGCAATTTCTCGAGCGCTCTGGGAGATCGACGAACGGCCAAAAGACGCTCAGAACGATCCGGAAACGATGGCCAAGGCGAAGATCGCGGCGAACGAGAATTTCGGCGACGACATGGTAATCGCGGGCATCGATGGCTGTTTTGTCGAAGCCAAGGCCTGTGGAGCACAGGGATTCTGGAGCGAACACATGGAGATCGTCGACGCCACCCAGCGAACCTTCGAATCCTGGGATGAAATCAATGATCTCGAATTCCCGGACCTGGAAGAGCACATACGGACCTCTTCCGTTCTTCGCGAATCCGCAATTCTCATGGACGAGGTTGGCGATCAGAAAGCCGTCGCCCCCATCGTCTCGGGAGTATTCAGCACCGCTGCGAACCTGATCGGACACGAAGAACTCTATCGCGGGATGTACGAGGAACCCGAGAAGGTACATGAATTCCTGGAAAAATTGAACGAATTCCACATCGAGTATCACACTGCTTTCGAGGGAAAGGCCCACGGCGTTGTCGTCCTCGATCCAGTCGCAGCGACCGAAACCACCTCTCCCCCACAGTACGAGGAATTCGTCCTCCCATATCTTCAGGAGGACTTCAAAGCAATAGCAGACACCGGGATGATTCCGATCAATCACCCGTGTGGTGATACAACAGGGATCATTCAGATGGTTGCCGATTCGATACCAGATGAGGCGCCTGGGGGGATTCATGCGAATTATGGCAACGTCGATAAGTGGCCAAAAGACGTCGAGTATCTCGAAGAGACGCTGGGAGCGGAAAACATCGATTACGACGAGGGCGACCCCTACAGCATCATGCTACAGGCCGTCAAAAAGGACGTTGGCGATCAGGTATGCATTCTCGGCAACGTCGATCCTGTTACGGTCTTGCTCGAGGGAGATCCCGAGAAAGTCAAAGAAACTGCGAGGCGCAATATCGAATATGGGGCTGAAGGTGGCGGATTTATCCTGACACCTGCCTGTGATACGAATCCGAACACACCGAGCGAGAACTTCAAAGCCCTTGTGGAGGCTGCAAAAGAATACGGACAATACGATTAGGGAAGCTCTTTCGAATTTACCTCGTTAAGAGTGCGATTTTCAATTTATTGTTTAGCGAATAGCTCACCCCCAATCCGCCATCGAAGCAATTTGCAAGGAGAGAATATAGGTGTCAAGTCCGATGCACCTGCTAAAAATCTACCCTGGGGCTAGTTTTGGTGAACACTAAAGACAACTATTCCAACACGAAGTTGAGCTCTTCACATCTCCTCACCGGATTCAAGATGCAACCTCATCGTCTAAACTGCCTGGTTTGACACATTCGTTGAGCTATTTCCGCAGGTATTGCTCGCTTTCTGGAAAATTATGTGGGTCCCCCAAAAGCCACATCGGAGGTTTGAGCATATTAGTTGAAGTCAAAATACTGTTCTTCCCACTCTTCCTTATCGATCTATTGTCTGTTTATCTCTGTTTAAGGACCTGTTCAATTGCTCTGAGATTTTCTGGTTTCGCAGTATCCATTGGGGCACTTGGTTGAAGAACAAACCCACCGTCTTCCCCAAGGACTTCTACGGCTTTTCTGGTTGCCTCTCTAACCTCTTCAGTCGAACCAACTTCTAAGAGGGATGTATCGATTCCTCCGGTAAGACAATAGTCGTCTGCGAGTTGTTCGTTTGCCTCGTATATGCCGTCCTCAATGTGAATGATGACCTTCTCCTCCGGTGATTCGCCGATAATGTCCAAATATGGCCTGTAGTCTCCCTCTGCGTATAGATGGGGAATACAATCATTCTCAATCAGCCCCTCCACGGTTTTCTTCAACGACGGCCAGTAAAATTCCTCATACTGTTCGGGACTCATGAAAATTCCCTTATGGAGTCGGAAGGTGACAAATGGGTTTTGGCTGTATTTTGCAGACCGAACGCCATGTTCAATTAGATATGGAACGAGGGCATCACAGGCTTTTTTTAACTCCTCCGGCCTTCGGTACATATCCGTCAATACACCTTCGGTTCCCCGCCGATTATCACCAATAACGTCTAGCGGCGCATCGACATTTGCGCCCGTCCAAGGGGGATACCCAGCGGCTTCAGTCCGTGCGATTGCTTCGCCCGTAGCCTTGGAATACCGTTTTGTTTCTCTTGATGCCTCGGCCAATGCCTCAAACGCCTCTTCCATCCCGGGTGCCCCAAGCTTATCGAGGAATCCACTGTAATATCCCGAGATGGCACCGATTGGGTTCATGTTTTCAAAAGGCTCAAGCGCTTCACAGACCGTCGGCAGATAAGATCTGAGATTGAAATCCGTGGGGTCCCTTGCGAGATCTTCGTATTCCTCGGGATCCATCTCTGGGTATTGAACTCCCTTGACTTCTTGGCCCGGTTCGACAAACTGGTAAGTCACGGCCTCATCTTTGAGTTCTTCACCAGGGAAGAGCAGCGGCTTGTATCCGACTGCCTGAAAAACATGTTTCGGAAACGCAGTAGGACGAGGATGGATGTCCCAGTCGAAGTCAGTCACCGTTGTAACGAACGATTCAACAAGTTTGTCGTAATCGTCTAAAGCCTCGCCATGCGTGGTATCTGTGTAGTGAAATTGGTAATTGCCTGCAGCTTCGGGCGCAAAGGGAACTCGATCCGGTTTCTTATTCTCTAATGCTGTCACCAGTCGTTTTTTCCTTGTTGCGAACTTTTTCTCGGCTTCCTCCGACACGAAATCGACATCGTCCGCGGTTGCCCAGTCCCACTTTTCGAGAGTGTCACGTATCCAGGTCATGCTGAACCACCGATCCAGTCCTTGGTCATGGTTACCGCATCATTCGCTCCCTGGCCGAAGCCGTCGGCACCGACTTTCTCAGCGACATTGGATTGCAGGGGCCCGCCCCCAATCATAATTCTAACATCTTCCCGGAGTCCAGAGTCTTCGATTTCTTCGATTGTTGCTTCAATATTTTCGATATTGGAGACTAAGAGACAAGACATCCCCACTACATTGGCCTCCTCTTCTTCAATAGCTTTGATGAATTTCTCTGGATTGACATCTACCCCCAAGTCTCTAACTTGAAAGCCGTTTGCCTCCAGCATTGTAATGACGATATCTTTCCCCAAATTATGAATATCGTCTTGCACTGTACCCATTATTACAACCTCTTCGTCTTCTCCTCCATTTTCCTGTTCCTCGGCTAAATGTGGTTTTAATATCTCCATGATCTCTTCCATAATTTCCCCAGCCAGCATTAGGTCGGCGACGAAATATTTCCCCTCATCAAATTTTCCCCCAATTTTTTCCATCCCCTCTTGAACTTTATCAAGAATCTCAAAAGGATCTTCTCCACTTTCTACTTTATTACGAACCAAATCTATTACTTTTTCTTCTTTCAATTCCACCAATGATTCTGTGATCTCGTTTGGCATCTGTTTTCAACTTACACATGATATTTCGGTAAAAATTTTGCATATATTACTAGATGTTTTAAGTCCATCTGGATAAAGTAGTGATTTATGCAACAAGTCTCACTGCTATTAACACCATTCGAAAATTGGGAATCGGAACCTCTTAGGACAATTCAGCAATCCGAATGTATCAATGAGTTAGTAGTATATGCACAAAATCATCTTGGAGACGACTCCGTTTTACTTTGTCAAGTTAATGGAAGCAATGATTTTGAAAAACAACTAACGTCCTTAACTTGCATCAAATCTGTTGATGTAGAAGAATTAGCCAGAGAAAAATTTTTTGCTCGACTAGAGATAAATCTCGCAGGAAGTTTGGGCAAGAGAATTTTTTCGCTTCTTTTTAATGAGATCGTCATAGTACTCCCAATTATTATTCGAGAGGCCGATATCCGATATCGAATTGTGGGTTCTGAAGAAGCTATAAGCAATGCAATCGACATGCACCCACCGGAATTGAACTTGGAGATTTTACAAGTCGTATCAAAACCGACACATAAATACGATATATCCTACCTATTAACGAAGTCGCAAGAAGAAGTATTCAAGGTTGCACTTAGGGAGGGATACTATAAGTATCCAAAAGAAACTACCCACGAGGATATCGCGGAAATAGTTGGATGCTCCACGTCAAATGTTTCGGTTCACTTACAAAAGGCAGAGGCCCAGATCTTCAATGAACTTTACTCCAGAGAAGTTTGGATTTGATGAATCAAATCCAGACGATTGCTTCGGTTTGTTGTCCAAGCAAATCAGTTAGCGAATCGTGCTGTGGCTCGATTCATCCCCGAAATAATCAACTGGGCTGGAATCGCTTTTGTGCTCTTACAGTCCGCAAAACGAACAGCTGACTTACCTACACGCCAAGTGTTGGAATATGGGCAAGATAGGCTTGTCGCAGTTCCACCCGATCAATGTGGTCATAGATATCGATCGCATCCCCGCGGGTATCCCCCCGAAGTTCTTTGATGAATTCACGCTTCATTCCGGATTTGCGAAGGTGAGTCGTGAACCAGTGCCGGAAGCAATGTGGGGTAAATCTCTTCTGCAAATCATCCGCGTCTGGATCGTGTAGCCCGACCTTCTCAGCGTGTTTCGTTACCGCTCGATAAATGCTGTTCCGCTGGAGACGGGTCCCGTGTTGATTCGTAAATAACGCGTCAGTTTCGATATCGTCATCATTGGACCGCGCGTCCATCCATCGCCGGAGTGCCTGGGCACACTCCCCATCGAAGAAGACGAGCCGATTGCTCCGCTTGGGCTTGTCTTTCAGCTTGATTGATTGCTCATCCCAATCGATGTCATCCACGTCGATCGTCACCAGTTCGCCGCGACGAATGCCGGTTTTCGCTAACGTCAACACGAGGGCCCGATCCCGAGGATCAAGAATCGAATGCACGAGGGAAGACATCTCTTCGACGCTGATGAGCTGCCGTTTGGAATTCGTCGATGGCCGTTTGTTGTCCATATACCGGTCACGAAACGCCGGCACCGGATTCTCCTCGATGTATCCCTCCCACTCGAGATATTTGAAACAGGAATTCAGCGCGGAGAAATAGGTATTGAGCGTGCTGGGCGCGAGGCCAGTCGTCCCGTCCCGAGCCGTTCGCTCGTTCTTGAGATGGGCGAGAAAGCCCTTGAGGTCGTGACGATCCACGTCGATCAGATCACTGTCGAGCCACTCGATGAAGTATTCCAGATCCGATCGGTAGGTCACGCGGGTTTTGTCTGTGAGGCCCTGGACTTCAGCATCAAGAAGGAACTCGTCAAGCAAGTCAGCGTCCGATTTCGAATCACTGCGCACTGAGGTTGCTTCGCTCATCCCTCCCACACCCATCCCTTCGGGGTACTTCTGACGAGGCCGTAGTCTTCGAGTTGCTGCAGTTGCGTATCGATACCCTTGACGAGTTCCGTCTCGCTCGGATCGACATCCAGCCGCCGAAGCAGTTCGTCACCGTCAATTCGATCCGCACGCTGAAGTTCTTCGATGAGCTCTTGATCGTATTTGCGTCGGCCCTCGAACTCTTCTTCCAGAAACGGTTGCGACCGAAGTTGTTTCAACTCGGATTCGAGTTTCTCGATGACGATCTCCTTTTGTTTGACGTCCTTCTGGAGCTCCTTCACTTCCGCTTCGAGTTCTTGAATCTGTTTGCTGTCCTCGCCCAGTTCGGTGAAATCTGGCCCACCCTGCTTGATGGCGTATTCGACACACTGCTGAACGAACTTGGAGAGTGACTCCCCCGCTTCCTCGGCGTGGTCTGCCCAGCGTTTCTTCCGATCGATCGAGTCGACGTAGACGTCGACGCGCCGATCTCTGATGGTGTCAGTCTTGCCCATACGATGGCTATGTGGAACAGACACATAGATTTACGGGTAAAAACAGTGCGCCGGCCGGGATTCGAACCCGGGCCATGAGCTTGGAAGGCTCAGGTCCTACCGCTAGACCACCGGCGCTCGACCGGGGCTATGAGGCCCCCGAATAAGAACGTTTCATCTCGGCTCCAGGCGGGCGTAACAATTCCCCTCGGAAATCCAGGACTCCTGACACTCGAGATCGCTTGCCTCGATGTCCGCAAGGAACTCCTCGTAATCGTAAATATGGTAGAATCGGGCCACCGTCTCCCCGTCCGGGAGCGTCCAGTCGATAGTCGTATCGAACCCGGTCGCCCGGTCGAACTTCTCGTGAGCCGTACACCAGGTGCTGAGAAGCGCGATCCCATCGGAGGAGAGCACGCGAGCGAGTTCGTCGAGGCTCTCGATCCTGGCAGACCGGGTTCGCAGGTGATGGATCGCCGCAATATAGAGCCCGACATCGACAGTCGAATTGGAAAGCGGGAGCGAGGTAGCCGTCCCCTGGAGGAACGACGCCTGAAAACCAGACTCTGCGGCCCGATCCGTGGCCGCTTCGAGCAGCGTCCGGCTCAGGTCGATGCCGACCGGTCGACTGACTTGCGTCGCCAACGCCTCAGTGTGCCGTCCATTGCCACACCCGATATCGACACCAACAGAACCCTCGACGGTATCGAGAAAGTCGGTGGCGTCCGTCCAGGGATAGCGACGGGTTTTGGAAAAGTGCGCTCCGATCCGGTCGTAGACCGACCGAATTGGTGGGCCATCCGACTCGTTTTCCGTCATCCGAATATGAGGAAAAATGCGTAGGCGATTGCCAACATGGCAGTCGCGTGTTTGGCCCCGCTGGCAAGTCGGCCATCACTCATCTGCCCCGCGACAAAGCCCGAGATGTAACCCTGAATGATACCGGCGTGGAAAAATATCAGGCCGTAGGCCTCCTTTTTGGCCTCGGTCAGGTCCCCCAGACTGCCGCCAAAGCCGAGACCGGTTCCCGGGGCCGTTCCGCCCCCAACGTCCACGTTCGTCGGGATGCTCGGGATGAAGACCTGATCCAGCGCTAAAACGATCCCGAGAAACACGAAGAAGGCGACGTAAATGACGACCACGTAGGTCAAAAGCTCGTTCCGGCGGTCCCGCTCCAGCCGGCGGGCCGACTTGGCCTCGTCTGCGGCAATCCGCAACACCGGCCCGATGTCGTTCGTTGCTCCCATCGCGTTCGTCGTGAGCGTGGTTACGCGGGTAATCGCCGGGGTCCGGACGCGGTGTTCGAACCGTCGAAGAGCCGTCTCCATATGGGCACCCAACTGAATGTCCGTCCAGGTTCGACGCATCTCGGTGGTAAGTGCACCAATATCGGATCGAGCCACCCGACCGAAACTCTCGACCATCGACATGCCCGCCTCGTTCGTCGCGGCGAGTCGTTCGAGGAAGTTCGGAATTGCCGCCTCGATCCGTTTGATGCGCCGGTGGCCGGATTCGTACGTGATTGCGTACGTGCCGGTGATAAAGAGCGTGACCTGAATCAACGCGTCATCGAGGGCTGCCGGTTCGATGGCACCCGTCACAAGCGACGGCATCCAGGCAGCAACCAGATAGACTAATCCGAGGGGAACAGTGACTGCCAGAATTGCGCTCGGGCGTTCGGTCAACAGGCGTCCCGGGTTCGTGAACGCCTGGCGAAGCGGGACGAGCCGCCTCGCAATGGCGAGGCGATAGGTGTTTTTCCGTTGGGACGCTTGCGAACCCGCTTCCGGGTCGCTCGTTCGACTAACCGACAGATCCGGAAATTGATCGACTGCCGACTCCTCGACCATCTCCTCGTCCGGCTCGACGATGTCCTCCGTGATCGTATCGAGATAGATGATGAAACCAAGATTTGCCAGGCCGAGGACGAGATAGACGAGCACCTGCAAGAATGCCAGGGTCCCACCGAGAAGCAATCCAACGACCACCAGAATCGTGATGAGAAAAAGCATTCCCGCGATGAAGACCGTCACGTACGCTTCCGCGAGTGCGCCCAGCAACTCGATGAATCGTTCTTGCTGGGCACTTTCCTCATCGAGGAAGTACTCGTACTGATCATTCAAGAAACCAGTTAGCGACCCCCCACTGCGGAGGACACTCGCGAGGTTTTCCGTGAACTCCTCGAGTTTGTCGTTGGGTGTCCGATCGCTCGTCCGCTCGATACCCGTGACGAGATCCGCCCCGAGGAGATCGATATCCTTCATCGTCACCCGAAACTCGCGAGCAGTCTCGCCGTAAACGGCGGTGTGGGCGGCAAGTGTCCCCAATATCTTGGAAAACGGCATGCCGCTCCGGGAGAGAGCAAACAGGAAGGCGACGTTTCGCTTGAGCGTCGAGTCGATGCGACGCGCGCGCTCTCCCGCGACGTATCTCGGAAGGTACCAGCGGATCTGGTAGGTCCCATAGGCGCCCACGGCACCGAGGGTGGCGCTGCTCAAAAGAAGCAGCACGAATAGTCCCACAATCCCCATTTCCGCGGGTTCGTTCCGGAGAAACCCCAACAGCCACGGGATCTGCTCGGGTATCCCGGCCGCGACCAGTGCCTGCCTCGAGGCGAGAAAGACGTACACCCCCGCGACGCTGCCGGCCAGCGCAGCGATCGTTGCATAAAGGAACGTCTTTGCCGCGTACACACGGTAGGTATCGATCCGGTGTGCTCCCGAGAGCGTTTCGACCTGGCGAACGTTGACCGATCGGCGGTCGGCGACGAACGTTCCGAAAATGGCGAGGGCGATCCTCGTGACAAATCGATTGGCTCGACGCGAAATCGCGGCAAGACCGGTCAACGCGAGGAGAAGGCCGATCAGCCCGAGTGGGAGGAATTCGAGCACCGAGATCACCCAGCTGGTTCGTTATCAGGGGGCTGGTCGGCCACGTCCGGGCCCCCGACCGTTCTAACTAATTGGTCCGAGATGCGGGCAATGACTGCGTCTTTGTCGGCGTAGTAATCGTTGATCAACGCGGTGAACCGCCGGTAATCGCGGACGTCGTGTTCGAGGAGGTATTGGAGTACGCGTTTCCGGTCGCGAAACTCGCGTAAGAGTTCTGAACGGGTCCAACCCCGATCTTCCCTGATTTCCTCGAGCACGATGCTGTCGAATTGGTCAAAGGAGTCGGTCTCCGGGTCGTACTCGAAGGCCATCGAATAATCGAGGTCTCCGGTCCGCTGGTCGATGCCCTCGATCTCGGCAATCGTCCGGGTGCGACGGACCCGTTCGTCCCCGACGTAGGTCAACGTCTGTACCGCAAGGACATCGAGGGACTGGATCATCGCCCGGGGGACGTTGATCGGCTCGTTTTCGAGCCGGTTGATCACCGTCTGAACGCTGTCAGCGTGCATCGTCGAGAAGGTGGTGTGGCCGGTGTTCATCGCCTGAAAGAGCGTCATCGCCTCACGGCCCCGCACCTCGCCGACGACGATGTACTCCGGCCGGTGGCGCAGCGAGGATCGAAGCAGATCGTACATCGAGATATCCTCGCCCTCCCCGAGACTCTCCCGGGTGACCGAGGAGAGCCAGTTGTCGTGATAGAGCGTCAATTCGCGAGTGTCCTCGATCGTGACCACCTTCGCGTTCGGCGGGACGAACATCGAGACCGCGTTCATCGAGGTCGTCTTCCCCGAGGCGGTCCCTCCCGCGAAGATGAGTGATTTGTTGCTCTCGATAGCAAGCCAGAGATAGGCCATCTGATCGAGGCTGAAGGTGTCGTAATCCACGAGCGTTGCCGGGGTAAACGGCTCTTCTGCGTACTTGCGGACCGTAAACGCGGATCCGCGTGGCGTGACTTCCCGACCGAGCGCGAGTTCCCCCCGGCTCCCGTCCGAGAGGGTCGCATCGGTTACCGGGTCACCAATCGAAATGTGCTGCCCCGATCCCTGGGCCAACTTGATTACGAAGTCGTCGAGTTCCTCCTCGGCGAACGAACGGTTGGTCTGGATGTCGGTATAGTCGTCGTGATAGACGTAAATCGGGAGATCGTACCCGTCACACGAGATGTCCTCGATGTGGGGGTCCCGCATGAGTGGGTCGAGTTTGTCGAAGCCCACGAAGGTCCGGTACAGGTAGTAAAAAAGGCGGTAGACGGTGTTAACGTCGACCTCGACGCCATATTGTTCGAGGAGTTCGAGCAGGTGCTCGGTGATGATCGCCTCCGCGTCCGTCGGGTCGTATTCGGCTCGAAAAATCAGGGATTCCCGACTGTCGGTAAACACCTGATCGAGCAATTCGTGTTCGAAGTCCGTAAGGTCGGGTTCGACGACGAGATAGCGGTACTCGTTTTGCTCCGGATTGTGAACGATGGTCACGAAGGCGAAAGGAGCGTTCACCCAGTACCGCTCTACCTCCTCGTAGCCCTCGAGTCCCGAAAATTCGGCGAGAGGGCCATGTTTCGCTGGGTCGTATGGCTCCATATCGATGGTTGAGCCGGTAATGACCTCGGCGATCCGTGAGAGTCGCCAGCGTATCGACTCGAGCGGCGAGTCAAACGTCGGGGGGAGGTCCCCGTCCCCGACTGAATTCTCGGACATCGATCTCTACTCCCACTGATGGCGGCGCCCTGCTTAAATCCCCCCACACGCGTCGCCCGCGCCGTCACGTTCATTTTTCCGCAACTCGAACGAACAGTGATGCGTCGGCAAGCGTTCACCGTCGCCATGCGTCACGTCGAGCCGGGTCAGGGAGCGAAAACTGCGCCGCTCCCGACCCTTCGACTCCGGTATGACGGGGCCGGATCCGACCTTCGGTCAGCACTTGAAGGAGCCAACGGCACACATCTATCTGAGACCGACATCGACGTTTCACTCCGGCTCAAAGGCGCATTCGAGGAGCGCCCGGACGGTGTCCTGTCGGTGTCCGAGCGACTGACTGGCGATTTCGTCTGTGAGTGTAACGTCGACGCGAGAGACGTTTTCGAGTTTCTCTCGGCGACGAAACGCCGGGCTGCCACCGTGGATGGACCAGCGAAATACCGAATCCAGTTCGTTGCCGAAGGGACTCCCATCCGGACCTACGAGATGGACACGTTCCTCGTTTACACCCAATCGGGGACCCTGCAGGAGTCCGAAAGTCTTCTCCCGAACGGCGCCCAGTTGTGAGTGGGTAGTCTCACCTGGTGTCCAATTGTAAGTGGGTAATCCCACCTGGTGCTGGGTAGTACCACAAAGGGCGGATCGGAACGTGCTGACTTTCGACACTATATACTACCTTCGACGGCTACTCGCTCGTATGGACCTCTTTGGAACAGCGGGGATTCGGGGGCGGGCCGAGGACGAGGTGACCCCGAAACTCGCATTACAGGTGGGACAAGCAGTCGGCGAACCCGGGATGGAATTTGTGGTTGGCCGGGATGGTCGAGTCACCGGCGGGACACTCCGCGATGCGCTCACGGCCGGGCTCGAAAGCGCTGGGGCGAGCGTTCGCAACGTCGGAATGGTGCCGACACCGGCGCTGGCCTTCGCCTCACAGGGACGCTACGGGGTTCAAGTAACGGCCTCACACAATCCGCCTGAAGATAACGGTATCAAGCTGTTCGCGGATGGCTCGGAGTTCGACCGGGAGGCCGAACTGGCGGTTTCAGACCGCATCGCAGGGGGCCCGGAGCCCGCTTCCTGGGACCAGTGGGGGGAAACCGAGTCGGAGTCGGTGCTTGAATCCTATCGGGAGGCGATCGTCGCATTCCTCGATGGTCGAACTGTCCCCGAGACACATCCGGCCGGACCGGGTCGAGATCTCGACCCCGATGCTCCACTCGACGGCATCGAGATCGCCGTCGACTGTGGGAACGGAATGGGTAGTTTCGGGACGCCCCAGGTACTCTCCCGCCTGGGGGCCGACGTCGTGTCGGTCAACGGAACTGTCGACGGACTTTTCCCCGGAAGACCGAGCAAACCCACCCCAGAGACACTTGCCGAATTCCGCTCGTTCGTTGCGGATCACCGCTCGAAGTTTGGGATCGCCCACGACGGCGACGCGGACAGGATCGTGCTGGTCGACGGAGACGGTGAAGTCGTCCACGAGGACACGGTCGTGGCTATGCTGGCGGAGTATTACGTGCGCACGGCAGAGGACGAAGATCCGATCG
The DNA here is from genome assembly GCA_964550355.1 of uncultured Halobacteriales archaeon. GTDB lineage: Archaea > Halobacteriota > Halobacteria > Halobacteriales > Halobacteriaceae > Halodesulfurarchaeum. The sequence goes on along the minus strand of CAZJZA010000001.1, from coordinate 22,171 downwards.
TCGCCACGACGCCGAACGCCTCGGGGCGGATCGACCAGCGAGTAAATACAGCCGGTGGCGCGGTCGAGCGAGTCCGACTGGGCGCGCTTCACGAAGGCATCGCCGCGGTCAAATCTGACGCCGGGACGGTCGTGTTCGCGGCTGAACCCTGGAAGCACATCCACCCGGATCTCGGCCTGTGGATCGACGGGATTGCAAGTGCCGGGTTGCTCTCCGTGCTCGTCGCCACAGCAGATGGCCTGGATCGACTTGGGGAGCCGGTCACCGAGCGGCCATACCGGAAAGTGAGCGTGCCATGTGAAGAGGCCGAGAAAAAGCCGGTCATGGCGCGGCTCGCGTCCGAACTTCCCGGGGCGTTCCCGGAGGCGACTGTCTCGAGTGAATACGGCGTTCGGTTGGCTTTCGAAGATGGATCATGGGCGCTCGTCCGGCCGAGCGGAACCGAGCCATACGTCCGACTCTATGCCGAGAGCGAGTCCGTCGAAGATCTGGTAGGGGCGGTCCGGTCGGTCGTCGAAGACGCAATCGAGTAACTCGGAAAGTGTCCGAACCGATTCGACAATCCCGAATGGTTATTCGACGCATTTATTTCACAGCCCTGTTCCCTGTGTAGATATGGGTACCTTCGATCGGCGAACATTTCTCAAGGTGGCCGGTGGCATTGGCGCAACTTCCCTGACCGCGATGGCCGGGTGTTCGGGAGGCGAGGAGAACACCGACGGGAGTGAACAAACCACGGAAGCAGAAGCCCCGACAGAGGCGGAAGCCGACGGAGAAGACCAGGTCAACGTCGGCATGGTTTACGCCACAGGTGGCCTCGGTGACGGGTCGTTCAACGACCAGGCCCAACAGGGAATCATTCAGGCCGAAGAGGAACTCGAAATTGCGTACGATGAGGCCCAGCCCGAGGAGGTCTCCCAGTTCAGCAACTACCAGACCCAATTCGCACAATCGACTGATCCGGGGTACGATCTCATCTCGACGATCGGGTACCTTCAGGCGGACGCACTTTCAGAGACGGCCACGGATTATCCGGACCAAAAATTCATGATCGTCGACAGCGTGGTCGACGCGGACAACGTGGCCTCCTACGTGTTCAACGAACACGAGGGGTCATATCTGGTCGGTCAACTTGCCGGCCTCCTAACCCTGCGGGACTTCAGTGCTGGCGGCGGGAGCACGAATCCCGACGCGAAGAGTGTCGGCTTCGTCGGCGGCATCGAGGGCGGACTCATTAAAAAGTTCGAAGCCGGATTCATCGCGGGCGTGAAATCTGTCGATTCGGAAATCGAAGTCCAGTCCTCTTACGTGGGTTCGTTCAACGCGCCATCGACCGGCGAAGAAACCGCCATCGCGATGTACGAGGACGGGAGCGACGTGATCTATCATGCCTCCGGGAACACCGGGACCGGGGTCTTCCAGGCCGCCCAAGATGAAGGAAGATTCGCCATCGGCGTTGACCGTGACCAGTCGGTTACCAAGGACAGTTACGCGGACGTGATCCTCGCGAGCATGGTCAAGCGGGTTGACACTGCCGTGTACTCCTCAGTCGAAGCAGTCGTCAACGACAACTTCGAGACCGGAACCACCGCGCTGGGCCTGGACAAAGATGGTGTTGCCACGGTCTACGGCAATACGCTCGGTTCGGAAATCCCCCAAGGGATCAAAGACGACATCGCCGCCGCCCGAGAATCGATCATCGCCGGGGACATCTCCGTCCCGACCGATCCCGAGAACGCCTAAATCCGGCTCAAAATGGAGCCAGCCGTCCGGCTGTCGGGGATCACGAAACGGTTTCCCGGCGTCCTCGCGAACGACGACATCGACCTCTCCGTCGAGCGGGGATCGGTCCACGCACTTCTCGGCGAGAACGGTGCCGGGAAGACGACGTTGATGAACGTGCTTTACGGCCTCTACGAGCCCACCGACGGGATTGTCTCTGTTCACGGGAAACGACGAGACTTCGACTCGCCACGCGAGGCCATCGACGCCGGCATCGGCATGATCCACCAGCACTTCATGCTCGTCGGGCCCATGACGGTGACCGAAAACATCGTCCTGGGAAACGAGCCTCGAAAGTGGGGCGGATTGGTCATCGACGAAACGCGCGCTCGAAACGCCGTCGTCGACCTCCGAGAACAGTACGGATTCGACGTGGAGCCGGACGCGAAAATCGAAGAAATCAGCGTCGGCGTCAGACAGCGCGTCGAGATTCTCAAGGCACTCTATCGGGGGGCGGAAATCCTGATCATGGACGAACCCACGGCGGTGCTCACTCCCCAGGAAGTCGAGGATCTCTTCGCCGTGTTCGAGGAACTAACCGAACAAGGGAAGACGATCATCTTCATCACGCACAAGCTCGGCGAGGCCATGGAGGCCGCCGATCAAATCACCGTCCTCAGAGACGGGGAAAACGTCGGCTCGGTCGACGTCGACGAAGCCGACCGGGAGTCTCTCGCGAAGATGATGGTCGGGCGCGAAGTGCTGATGGAAGTCGAGAAACCGCCTATCTCGCCCGGCGATCCGATCCTCACCGTGTCGGATCTCACTGTCGAAAACGACCGTGGCGTAAAAGCGGTGACTGATCTCACCCTGACCGTGCGAGAAGGCGAAATCCTCGGAATCGCCGGGGTCGACGGAAACGGGCAAACAGAACTCGTCGAGGGCATTAGCGGCCTCAGAAGCGCCGAATCGGGAAACGTCCGACTCGGCGAACAATCGGTCACCGAATGGAGCCGGCTCGACCGGATCCAAAACGGCATGGCCTACATTCCCGAAGACCGCCAGGAACGAGGACTCGTAATGGACTTTGATCTGATCGAAAACGGCATCCTCGGAAGTCAACACACACACCCGTTCCACAGAAACGGCCGACTCGACTGGGGAAATGCACGCGATCACGCCGATACTATCGTCGACGAGTTCGACGTCCGTCCCGGCGAGACGGACGTGACCGCGGTCTCGCTTTCCGGGGGCAACCAACAGAAATTCATCGTGGGCCGGGAGTTCGAACGGAACCCACAGTTGATGCTCGCTACCCACCCGACAAGGGGCGTGGACGTGGGCTCGACCGAGTACATCCACGACCGACTAATCGACCTCCGGGAGGAGGGAACTGGGGTCTTGCTCGTTTCCTCGAAACTCGACGAAGTCCAGGCGCTTTCTGATCGACTTGCCGTGATGTACGAAGGGGAACTCGTGGCCGTCGTCGATCCAAATGCGGTCACCGACGAGGAGTTGGGACTGCTCATGGCCGGTGAACGCCCGACCGATTTCGACGCGACCGATCGCTCGATCGTAACGGACGAGGTGAGAACATGAATCTACCCGAATGGTTGATTGATATCCTCGCCCGGCTCCGTCGCTCCTCCGGAACCGAACGAATTTTGATCAGTATGGCGGCACTGGTTCTCTCCATTCTCGTCGGCACCGTGCTCATCCTCTTTGCGGGACTGATCGCTGAAAGCGAGGAGCCGGTATGGTCGGTCTTCGGCTACGACTTCGCCTACAATCCGCTGACTGTCTTCGACAAACTGTTTTTCGGTGCCTTCGGTGACCCGATTAATCCGGCCTTCCGCCCGCTCCAGGGCGAATTTGCCTGGATCATCCGGCCGGGGTTCGACCCACTCAATGGTCAACTTGCGACCACACTCGCGGAGACGACGATACTCATTTTCGCCGGGGTCGCCGTCGCCATCGCGTTCAGGGCGGGAATCTTCAACATTGGCGCCCAGGGCCAGCTAGTCGTCGGAGCGCTGGCGACGGGAGTCGTGCTCCTTCCGATTGCTCCGATGGTCACGGGGGCCCTCGGCACGGTCGTGCTGTTGACAATCGGACTCTTCGTCGGGGCACTGGCAGGCGGCGCGTATGCCGCCATTCCGGGTGCCCTGTTGGCGTATCTCGAGGCACACGAAGTGATAACGACGATCATGTTAAACTTCGTCGCCACCTCGACCGCGCTGTATCTCGTCGCGAATCATTTCAAAGATCCAAATAGTTTTGCCAACCAGACGGTCTCGCTCCCGGATCATTCCCTGTTCCCGAACCTGATCTTCGAGGCGAGACACGATTTCTCGATTCTGGCATTGCTGTTCGGGATTCTCTCACTCGTGACCATCTGGTATCTCCTGAACCACACCGCAATGGGATTTGACATTCGGACGAGTGGGATCCAGCCGGACGCCGCAGAATACGGCGGCGTCAACGCCGAACGAACGATTCTCACGGGAATGGTCCTTTCCGGTGCCCTGGCTGGCATCGGTGGGGCCGTCTACGTCCTCATGGTGCTCGGAAACTTCCAGGTCGGGGTGCCGGGGTACGGTTTCGACGGGATCACCGTCTCGATATTGGCTGGAAACAACCCGCTCGGTGTCGGCTTTGCGGGGTTGCTCTTCGGCGTTCTCAAGAGTGGTTCCGTCGTCGTCGACGTCGGCACCGACGTGCCACCTCAGCTCGTCGGAGTCCTTCGGGGATTGATCATCCTCTTCGTGGCCATGCCGGAGTTCTTCCGTATGATCGGCAAGCGAGTGGTGCCGGACGGGAGAATGGAACCGCCGACGGAGATTGCAGACGGGGAGGTGAAAGAAAATGGCTGAATCGATGGATGTGAGCGACGCAATCGAGCGGTTCAGGGCGTTCGGGATTCGGGGCTACGTCGCGCTCGCGACACTCTTGATCCTCGCCTTCCTCGGGATCGTGGGCGTGTTTTATCCCGAGTCGAACCTCGGTGCACTCTTCGACATTCTGACCTCCAAAAGCACGTTCTCCTCCGCCCTTCGCCTCTCGGTGCCGATCGCGTTTGCGGCCCTGGGCGGGATTTTCGCGGAAAAAAGCGGCGTCATCAATATCGGCCTGGAGGGTCTCCTGATTATCGCCGCCTTCTTCGGCGTGTACGCGACCGACGTCACGGGTAACGTCTGGGTCGGGATGGGGGCTGGCGTGCTCGCCTCGACGTTGCTGGCTGGCCTGTTCGGGATCGTCTGCATCGAGTTCAAGGCCGACCAGATCATCGCCGGCCTGGCCGTCTGGCTCATCGCGCTGGGACTGGCACCGTTTCTCTCCCAGGTCATCTACAACGGCCCGAATACGGCGAGTGTCGAGTCACTCGGCTCGATCACGATTCCGATCCTTTCGGACATCCCCTTCTTCGGCGCGCTCTTTGACGCCTCGCCGATCGTCTATCTCATGTTCGTCACGGTGGCGGCCTCGTGGTACACGCTCAATCGGACTTCCTTCGGCCGGTGGGTGATCGCGAGCGGCGAGAATCCCAGTGCGCTCGATACTGCCGGCGTGAACGTGAGCCGGGTCCGATATGCCGCTGTCCTTCTCTCCGGGGTGCTCTCCGGGATCGGCGGCGCGGCCCTCTCCCTCTCGTTGGGCCAGTTCATCGGGAACGGGGCGACGATGGTCAACGGAAAAGGATTCATCGCCATCGTCGCCTATCTCTTCGGGAATTACAACCCCATTGGGGCCATGCTCTCGACGTTGCTGTTCGCGGGACTCGAAGCCGTGCAGATCGCCCTCCAGGTCGGGGACGTTTTCGCGATTCCCCAGTCACTGGTGCGGACGATTCCCTACATCACGGTTGTCATCGTCCTGGCCCTGGTCGGGCACACCCGCCTCCCCTCGGCCGCCGGTGAGCACTACGAATCCGGCGAGGAGTGATTTTTCACACCGGGGCTCGTTTCCCATTCATGGACGAACTCCTCGAAGCGGCCCGGGAGGCGATCTCCCAGGCGATCGTTCCCTATTCTGAGTACGCCGTCGGCGCTGCCATCGAAACGGCCGATGGGACGACGTTCACCGGCGCGAACATCGAAATCGCGAACTTCTCGAACACCCTTCACGCTGAAGAGGTCGCCCTGGCGAGGGCGATTATGGCCGGCCATACCAATTTCGAGCGGATCGCGGTCGCCGCAGAAGCCGAGGACGGAGTGACGCCCTGTGGCATGTGTCGGCAGACCCTGGCCGAATTCGCCGATGGGGAGTTCACCGTCCTCGTCGACGACCCCGAGGGACCCGTGTCCCATCGGTTGACCGACCTGCTGCCACACGCATTCACCGGAGACCAGATCGAAACCCCGACCGATTAATCCAACTCGATTGATCGAATCCCGGACCGATTAGTTTCGCTCGATTGATCGAAACCCGGACCGACTAGCTCTGCCCGATTAATCAAAAGCCAGACTACTACCCCCCTCTCGATTTGGCCACACCGGAGAACCCGGGCCAAGGGTTTTGCCACCCCTCCGCTTTAGGAGAGACATGACCGCCAACAGCGAGGACCCAGGAGACGAGGTCCAGTATCACATCGGGGTCGGCCCGGAGGACTTGGCTCAGTCCGTCCTGCTACCGGGAAACCCGGATCGGGTGGAGACGATCACGGACTTCTGGGACGAGGCAGAAGAGCGGGGCTTTCACCGCGAGTACCGAACTGTCACCGGCTCCGTCGAAGACACGCCCATTTCGGTTACCTCGACCGGAATCGGCAGTCCCGCCGCGGCAATCGCCGTCGAAGAACTCGCTCGCGCGGGAGCCGACACCTTCATTCGCGTGGGATCGACGGGAGCCATTCAGGCCGGCATGGAGATCGGGGATCTCGTGATTACGACCGCGGCGGTCAGACAGGAGGGGACGAGTGACGAGTACGTTCGCGAGGACTACCCAGCCGTCGCGAACCGGGAAGTCACGAGCGCGCTCATCGCGGCCGCCGAACGATTGGGCTATGACTATCACGTCGGGCTCACGATGAGCGCCGACAGTTTCTACGCCGGGCAGGGCCGAACGGGATTCGAGGGGTTCGAAGCGGCCGGGAGCGACACGCTCATCGAGGAGCTTCGGGAGGCTAACGTCAAAAACATCGAAATGGAGGCAAGCGCGATCCTCACCCTGGGATCGATATACGGCCTCCGGACCGGGGCGATCTGTTCTGTGTACGCCAATCGGGAAACCGGCGAGTTCCGGACCGAGGGGGACCCAAAAGCGGCGGAGACGGCCACCCTCGCGGTTCGTCTTCTCGCAGAAATGGAGCGGAAGAAAGCCGATGCCGGCGTCGACCACTGGCATCCGGGCCTCTCACTCGACGCCGAGTGATCGGGTAGAACCACAGCAGTCGATCACCCATTCGTCGCTCACGGACGAAGGACAGCGGACATATATGTGGGCCGGTCTTCCGGTCGCGCATGCCTTCGAAGCGAGCGATGGTAACGACGCCCTTTGCGGCCATGGACGTCCTCGAAAAGGCCGGAAAACTCGAGGATGTCGTCCACCTGGAGGTAGGCGAACCTGATTTCGAACCGCCGGCTGTGGCGACCGAGACTGCGATCGAATCGCTCACTGCAGGCAACGTGAATTACACGCACGCTCGTGGCAAAGTGAGTCTCCGAAAGGCGATTAGCGACTACTACGACCGCGAGTACGGGGTAGACGTGCCCCTCGATCGTATTCTCGTTACCCCGGGGTCCTCACCTGCTCTGCTGATGGTGATGCTCGACGTGGTAGATCCGGGAGGCGAGGTCGTGCTTACAGACCCGTACTACGCCCCCTATCCGAACTTCGTCCGACAGGCCGAGGGGCGAACAAAGACGGTGGATCTCCGGGCTGAGAACGGGTTCCAACCCCGGATAGCGGACTTCGCAGAACAGATCGGTCCCGATACCCAGGGGTTGCTCATCAATTCGCCTGCGAACCCGACCGGTGCAGTAATGGACGCCGATTCGATCGAGGGACTGGTCGATCTTGCCGAGCGGACCGACACGCGCCTGATCTCCGATGAGATTTATCACGGCCTCGATTTCGACGCGGAGGCGCATTCGGTCCTCGAGTACACGGACGAAGCCTTCGTCCTGGATGGCGTCTCGAAGCGGTACGGGATGACCGGCTGGCGCCTGGGCTGGATCATCACGCCCCCAGACGAAACTGCGGCGATGAACCGCCTGGTGCAGAACTTCCTCATCTGTGCGCCAAACCACGTTCAGGACGCGGCCGAGGCGGCCATCCGACACGGAGACGATCTCGCGAACATCCGGGCTACCTATCGGGAACGCCGGGATCTGTTGCTCGGCGCGGTTCAAGACCTGGGCCTCGATATGGGCTATGCCCCCGCTGGGGCCTACTATCTCTTGCTCGATGTCAGTGACCTCGACGGAGACGCATTCGAGATCGCCGATCGGCTCCTCGAAGAAGCGGGGGTCGCGTTGACGCCCGGCCCCGACTTCGGGACACAGACGGAGCACACGCTCCGAGCGTCGTTCGCAACCAGTACCGCAGCCATCGAAGAAGCGATTGCTCGATTAGAAGCGTTCTCTGACTGATTTCAACGGGGCAACTCCCTACTTCAGCCGCTCCTGGAGAAACGTCGGGTGAGCCTCCTCCATCCCTTCGATGGTCATCACCGAATCCTGGATAATCCCCGCGAGTGCGTCGCCGTCTTCAGCCCGCATTTCGGCCATCAACATGTGGTCCCCACTCGAGGTGTAAAGGGTTCGAACCGCATCGAGGGCTTTCAGTTCCCCGAGTGCATCCACGTAAAACTCGCTTTTGACGTCGAAGCCGACGAGCGCGATCGAGGTCGAGGAAAGTTTTTTCGGGTCGACGTCCGCCGAATAGCCGACGATAACGCCCTCCTCTTCCAGTTGAGAGACGTACTTCCGGACAGTCGGCTTCGAGACCCCCACCTGTTCGGCGATCTCACCGTAGGAGGCCTGGGCGTCCGCTTCGAGAACCGCGAGGATACGGTCGGCTGTCGACTCCTCTTTCACAAAGATTACTTTGAGAGCCCACAAAAAATACCTTCCGAATCTGAAAACAGTTGTCGCTTCCGAAAAACGGGCCCGATCAGGTGTGGCGGTCGAGCCGGTCGTACGAGCGTTCCCACTCGTACTCGTCGTCGAAGTACCGGTTGACGACCGGGTCCTCCGGCATTTCCTCGCGCATCTGTTTTTCCTCCTGGTAGGTCCGCCGGTCCTCCTCGATGTAGTACCGACCGGTCAGAACCTTCCCATCGTAGAGGGCCTGCTCGGTCTCGTGCATCATGTCGGCGGCTTCCCGCCGATCGGTCACGTCGAAGTCGTAGTCATCCGACTCCTGCACGTCGATGTAGGGGACGTACTCGCCGCCGTCCTTGTTCCAGGTCGGACACTGGGTAAGGAAGTCCACGTGGGCAAAGCCGTCGTGCTCGATGGCTTCGACGAGGATTTCCTGGGCCTGGGTCGGGTTCGTCGCGGCGGTTCGGGCGATATAGGACGCACCGGCCGAGAGCGCGAGTGAGAGGGGACGGACGGGGTCTTTTGCGACGCCCTTGAGTTGGGTCTTCGAAGTGTGTCCCTTCGGGCTCGTCGGCGAGGACTGGCCCTTCGTGAGCCCGAAGACCTCGTTGTTGAACACGATGTAGGTCATGTTGTGGTTCTCGCGGGCGGTATGGGTGAAATGGTTCCCGCCGATTCCGTAGCCGTCGCCGTCGCCGCCGGCCGCGACGACCTCCAAATCCTGGTTGACCATTTTCGCTGCCCGGCCGAGCGGCAGGGTGCGGCCGTGAATCGCGTGGAACCCATAGCTGTCGAAGTAGCTGTTGAGCTTCCCCGAGCAGCCGATCCCGGTCACGACCAGAACTTCCTCAGGGTCCCGGCCCAGGTCGGCCATTGCTCCTTTGAGGGCTCGCAGGACCGAGAAGTCACCACAGCCCGGACACCAGGTCGGTTGGGGCTCGGTCTCAGGGGTGTAGTCGTCGTTCGTGACGTCCGCGCCGCCGCCGATGGCGTTGAATTGAGTCATGCTCGATCACCTGCCGGGGGACGGAGGTCGGTTTCAGACGAGGTCTCCCACGTCTCGCCGTTCCTGACGATTTCGACGGCCTCGAGTATCTCGGCCGGTTCGAAAGGGTCGCCGTTGTACTTCAAGAGACTTCCGAGCAAGTCGCCGTAATCGCCAAATTCCTGCTGGATGACGCCTTTGAACTGGGCCGTGGCGTTCATCTCGACGACGAGGACGTTTGTGGCGTCTTCGAGGAACGACGCGATCTCATCGGTCCGGAGCGGGGCCATTTGACTGACCGCGAGCGATTTGATCGAGACCCCCTGATCGGTCAATCGGCGAACGCTCTCCTCGACGACACCCTTCTGTGAACCCCAGGTGAGAAGGGCGATGTCTGCATCTTCGTCGCCGGCGATCGTGTCCGTGGACGTCCGTTCGGCGAGGTCCTCCTTTACGACCTGGACCTTATTCACCCGTCGGGTGACCTGCTTGATCCGGTTCTGGGTGTCTTCTGCGATCTGACCGTCGGGCCAGTGTTCGTTGCCCGTCGCGAGATAACGGCCCCCGCGCTGCCCGGGCAACGAGCGGGGATTCACGTCCGCATCGGTGTCTGTTCGGAATCGTTCGTAGCGCCCGCCCACGTCGTGGGGGAGATCCTCCAGTTCCGCCTCCGTCGCCACCGAACCCAGGTCGGGGTTCGGTTCGCGGTCGAAGAAGCTTCGGGGGACATTTCGGAATTCGCCCGTGAGCTGGTCGTCGTACAGGACGATCGCCGGGAGTTGGTACTCGTAGGCTATCTCGAAAGCCAGGCGGGTCTGTTCGTAGGTTTCCCTGACGTTACCGGGTGCAAAGACCACCCGCGAGGAGTCGCCCTGGCTCGTCGAGCGGACGAACTCCAGATCGGCCTGCTCGGTTTTTGTCGGCATGCCCGTGGAGGGACCGGCCCGCTGGGCCTCGACAAGGACCAGGGGGGTTTCGGTCATCTCTGCGAGGCCGATCGATTCGGACATCAGGGAAAAGCCCCCACCCGACGAGCCGGACAGGGATTTGGCACCCGCGTGACTGGCCCCGATGGCCATCATCGAGGCGGCGATTTCGTCCTCGACCTGTTCGGCGACTCCGCCCATGTCTTCGAGTTCCCGGGACATGATCGTGAACACGTCCGTCCAGGGTGTCATCGGATAGCCCGAAACGAACCGACAGCCCTCGTCGATCGCCCCATAGGAGATCCCGTGACTGCCCGAGAGGAGCACCTGTTCTTCCTCGTGGTCGTGTTCGGGAATCCGGAGATCGTGTGTCCGATCGAGTTCCGTGGTGGCCATCTCGTGTGCGTCGGAGAGTACCTCGAGGTTGGCATCGAGCATGTCCCCGCTCATCGCCTCGCCCATCAATTCCTGAACCGGGTCGAGCGGCATGTCGAGGAGAGCCGCCGTTGCACCGACGCCAGCCGTGTTTCGCATCACGTCACGCCCGTGCTCGCGAGCGATCGCCCGGAGATCCATTGGGTAGACGTGCCAGTCGTTTTCTACTGCTCGCTCGTCGAGGTCGCCAGTCTCCTCGGGGTCAAGGACGCCCGTGTCGTAGATAATGACCCCGCCCTCGTTGAGTTCGTCGAGGTTCTCGAAGAGCGGTTTTTTCTCCTCGTCCCCATAGACCGCACCCTCGGATGGGTTCCGGGCGAAGCTATCGCCGAGGGCCAACAGGAAGTTAAAGCCGTCTCCCCGGGATGTGACCGGTTTCCCGCTGGCTCGTACCTCGACGTATGTGTGACCGCCGCGGATACGGGACGGGTAGTGACGATGCGTGTATACGTGTAACCCGTATCGCATCAGCGCCTTGGTGAAATTCTGGCTCGTCGTGTCGATTCCGTCACCGGAACCGCCAGCGATTCGCCAGATGAGTTCGTCCTGAGTCATAGTAAGGCTCGGCCCGCGAGGACCGTTAATCCGGCCCTAGGGGAAGCGGGAACTAAACGGTTTGCCTTCGTTCGGACGTGATTAATCGTGAAGAAAAGCCGTGCCGGATGGCCCGGAAAGTTGGGTGGAACGTCCGTTAGAATGTCCGCTAGAATGCCCGCTAGAACGTCCGATGAAAAATTCGCTGAAAGGTCCGCTCGAATGTCTGCTGAAAAGGCCGCTCTAACGTCCGTTGAAAGGTCCACACGAACGTCCGCTGAAATTCACGCGACTGGCAGAACAATTCGGAATCCGACTTCCCTCTAGGTTTGTTTGCGACGGTTGAGGATCCCCACCATATCCGCGGCCATCTCGACGATGTCCGTTATCGCATCGGTCGTTTCCCCGTCGTCGGCCATCACGATCGGGGCACCCTCGTCTCCGCCGCTGCGGATCGCCGGGTCGAGGGGGATCGAGCCCAGGAAGGGCATGTCCTTTTCCTCGGCGAAGCGCTCGCCACCACCCGAGCCGAAGATATCGTGTTCTGTCCCACAGTCCGGACAGACAAACGTGCTCATGTTCTCGACGATGCCCAGTACGGGGGTGTCGTGTTCGGCGAACATCTGAAGGCCACGCCGGGCGTCCTCCAGGGCGACGTCTTGTGGCGTCGTGACGATGACCGATCCGGTAATCGGAATCGACTGGAGAAGCGTGAGTTGTGTGTCTCCAGTTCCCGGCGGCAGGTCGATGACGAGATAGTCGAGATCGCCCCACTGAACGTCATCAACGAGTTGAGTGAGGGTGTTGTGCACCATCGCCCCCCGCCAGATGACCGGGTCGTCCTCGCCAAGCATCAATCCGATACTCATGACGCCCATGCCATGGGACTCGACGGGGACGATTTTCTCGTCGCTCGTGGCCCGTGGTTGCTCATCGACTCCGAGCATTCGGGGCACGTTCGGACCGTACATGTCCGCGTCGAAAATTGCAACGTCCGCGCCACGGTCCACGAGACCCGCTGCGAGGTTCACAGAAACCGTACTCTTGCCGACGCCGCCCTTCCCCGACGCCACCGCGATAACGTTCGAGATCCCGGGGAGTGGCTCCGTCGTGCTTTCTGTATCGGGGCCGACGTTCTCCACCCCGATCCCCTCCACGTCCGCTTCCCCCGTGCCGGTCCCGAGCGTGACCGAAAGCCCCTCGGATTCCAGGGCTTCCCGAACTTCGGCCCGGATGGTGTCTTCCGTCGGTGAGCCGATGGCCTCGAGAGCGAGATCGACCGTGACGGCCTCGCCGTCGAGATCGATCCCAGTTACGAGGTTCTCTGAAACGATGTCGGTGCCGAGGTCGGGGTCTTCGATCCCCGACAGAATCTCCCGAACGTCGGCTTCCTGCATACCCCGATTAGACTGCGAACCGTGAATAAGGGTTGTGTTTGACGGGGAAATGTCAGAAGAGTTGTGCACGACCTCTGGGATACCCTACTCACCGCCTCTGAAATGTGACATCCTACATCCCACCATTTTTTGGAGAACGTCTCTCACCGCAGACGGGTCCACGCGACCACGTAACTAATTATAGTTACTTCATCCGATTTTCACCCACGCAGTTAAGGCAATTCGGAAAGGAATGTGAAATATGCTCGAAGACGATTTCGGTCGGGAGGTTTCCCAGGTCCGAGTCTCCTTGACCGATCGTTGCAATTTCGACTGCGTTTACTGTCACAACGAGGGACTCGGGGACACCCGCGGACCCATGGACCCCCAGGACAACGAGATGAGCGCCGACGAGGTGATTCGATTTCTGGAGGTCGTAGATCAGTTCGGCATCGAGAAAGTGAAGTTCACCGGTGGCGAGCCGATGTTGCGCGAGGACCTCGAAGAGATTATTCGCCGAGTTCCCGATGGAATGACGCCCTCCCTGACCACCAACGGAACGTTCCTCCCGGACCGCGTCGAGGCCCTCAAGGAAGCGGGACTTGAGCGGGTCAACGTCTCCCAGGACGCCCTCGATGCCGAGGCGTTCAAGGAAATCACGAAAAGTGGGGCCTACGAGCGCGTTCTGGAGGGCGTGAAGGCCGCCGTCGACGCGGGATTGACCCCGGTCAAACTCAACATGGTGGTCTTCGAGCGGACGGCCCACCACGTCGAGGACATGGTCGACTTCGTCGCGGAAAACGACGGATTGCGGCTCCAGCTCATCGAATTCATGCCCGAGTTGGTCAACAAACCCGAATGGGCAATCGACATCGACCGGGTGCACGACTGGCTGGAAGGTCGGGCCGACCGGGTCGAGGTCAGGGACATGCACCATCGGAACCGGTACTGGGTCGATGGCGGCATGGTCGAGATCGTCGACCCAGTCGAGAACCGGGAGTTCTGCGAGAATTGCCATCGCGTCCGCGTAACCCCCGACGGTCGCCTCAAGGGCTGTCTCAACCGGACCGACGACCTCCGCACGATGGGCGAGATGACCCGGGAGGAAATCGAGACGACGTTCCGCGAGACCGTCGCCAACCGGGTTCCCTATTACGGGGCGTACATGGTCCGCGAGGGCGGCGAGTGGATCGAAAACGAGGCCTATGCAAACCCCGAGGCGGAGAGCACAGATCCACAGATTCCGACACCCGTCTCGGTCGGCGATGACGACTGAGCAACGATCGAGGATTGGGCATTCGATTAACCACTGAGCAACGATCGAGGACTGGGTGTTCGATTAACCACTGAACGCGATCTTCGAGTGATTTCTCACTCGGCGACGGGTAATCTGACGACGAATACGGTGCCCTCCGGTTCGTTATCTTCGAGGGACACCGTGCCGTCGTATCGATCGACGAGCGTTCGTACCAGATACAATCCGAGTCCAGTCCCCTCACTATCGAGCCCGGTCTGTCCTTTCTCGAAAATTTGTTCACGCTGGGTTTCGGGAATACCGGGTCCGTTATCCGCGAATCTGAGGATTGCATTCTCTCCTTCGAGCGATGCTGAAACCGTGATCTCGGGGGTCCCCCGCTGATTGTGCTGGATCGCATTGGACAGCAGATTTCGAAAGACCGAGCCGAGCATGTCGTCCGCATACACGTCGACATCCGGAATCGAGCCCTCCACGTCGAGCACGACATCACGGTAACTGGACCGGATCTCTTCGAGGTGTTGCTCGAGGACAGAGCGGAGGGACGTAGGTGCCAATTCCACGTCCGTCTGAAGCATGACCTCGGTGACATCACGGGCCGTTTCCGTTATCTCCACGGCTTCCCGGGCTGCCACCCGTGCGTTTTCGAGTGGACTCTCGCTTTGTTGCTCGTCCGTCGAAAGAGCGGATTGGATGTAAGCAAGCACCAGTTGGAGGGTGTTTCTGATGTCGTGTCTGACGACCTGGTTGAGGATCTCAAGGTTGTCCCGCTGGGTTTCCAGTTCCCGCTCGTAGGCCTTGAGTTCCGTGACATCCCTCGCGTACCCGAGGACTGCTTGCTCTCCGGTTCCAGGTACGACGTAGGGGATTTTGGTCGTCTGGTATATCCGCGTCTCGTCCTCGGCTGTCGTCAGTTCCTCCTCGCGGTTGAAAATGGGCTCGCCAGATTCGATCACCTCGAGGTCATTCGCTTGAAATTGCGTCGACTCCGCTGGGACAGGGATTACCTCAGTTTCGAGCGATCCCTCGATGGCTTCCGGGGTCGAGCCGTACGCCTCGGCGGTCGCCCTATTGGCCAAAACGTACCGCCCCTCCCGATTTTTTGCGAAAAGCAAGTCCGGGACCAGATCGATGACCGTTCTGAGTTCCTCGTGGGCCCGTTCGAGGGACTTCTCGTGTTCTTTCCGGTTCGTTATGTCCTGTGCGACGGCGACGAATTTGTACAAATTGCCGCCGTCATCGACGATTGGTGAAACCGTCTGATGGAGCACGACTTCCTCACCATCCGCCCGCACGTCGACGATCTCGGTTTCGACTGTTTCTCCCGAACTAATCGCATCCCAGATATCATCGTAGAAACCTTCCTCGTGCCTGCCCGACTTGAGGAGATTGGGAGTCCGGCCGAGCGCCTCTCCTTCGTCGTAGCCGGTGACCCGCTCGAAGGCCGGGTTGACGTACTCGATCGTCCCATCCGGGTCGGTGATGTAGACCGCGTGGCCGGTCTGCTCGACGGCTTCGCGGAACTGCTGTAATTCGAGTTCCTGTTTCCGTCGTTTCGTGATGTCGATCACGTACCCGAACAGTTGTTTCTCACCGGTTACCGGATCCGTGATCGCTCGCGTGTGTTCGAGCACCCAGCGATAGTCACCCTCGCTCGTCTCGAGTCGGTACGGATCGTGGCCGAGGCGATCGAGGTCACCCTCGGTATATTTTCGGGCCTCCTTTCGGAGCGCGGGCAAATCCGCCTCGTGAACCAGGTCGGCATAGGTCGTGTCCCCGGATTCGAGTTCGGCCGGCGTGTATTCGAACACGTCCTCGACGTTCTCCGAGACATATTCGATGGGCCAATCCGACTCGGTCCCCCACCTGAAAATGACAGCGGGACCCTGGACGAAGACTTTCCGCTCGGCGACCAAGTCCCGCTCTGTGCGGTTGTCCTCGACGGCACGTTCGATCCGCGTCGCGAGTGCCGACTCCCCACTCACCGTATTCGCCCGTATGTAATCGGTCACTCCCTCCCCGATAGCCTGGGCTGCCACCGCCTCCGAACCGTCTTTCACGAAGAGGAGAAACGGAAGCGACGGTCGTTTCTCTCGAATGCTGGAGAGGAGTTCGACACCATTCCCATCTTCGAGCCGGTAATCCGCGAGAACACAGTCGACCGTTCGATCGGACAGTGTCTCGAGTGCTGTCTCAGCAGAACGAACCCGTCGGACGTCGAACTGCTCGAGGGCCGCTTCGAGAGCGTCGGACCCGGACGATCCGCTCTCGGAACCGAGAACCCGCAATACCCGGATCGGACGGCTCATTACCGCATTCTAGCCGTGAGTTGGGTTAAAAGCCTAGGGGCCATCCACGAAGGATGCCGGGGATCGATTTGTTGGGTCACCGGATGTGATGAGGTCGATTTGTTGGGTCACCGGATGTGATGGGGAGCGGTTTCCAGGGTTGATGGATGTGACGAATTTCCTGGGTCGAAGAGCGTGACGGATTTCCAGGTTCGATGGGCGTGACGAATTTCCCGGCCCAACGGACGTGAGGAACGATCAGAAGTCCACGGCCTCAATCGGGAAGGAGGATAAATCGGCACACTCCCCTGGAACGGTCGTTCCGAGGGACTTAAGTGCCGGTGGAAGATACACCTGACTGCAGGTACTGTAGGGGTTAGCGCCCCGAGTCCACACGGGCGACGATACGACAAAGCGCGTCGTGGTAGCCTAGCCTGGTCAAGGCGCAGGGTTGCTAACTCTGTGGCGTAAGCCTCCGGGGTTCAAATCCCCGCCACGACGCTTTCGATACCAACTATGAGCACGGAAGAAACAGAGGAAGCGGATGAGGACGTTCGATACTTCGTCCGCATCGGACAGACAGACCTCGACGGGACGAAGTCCGTCGAGCGTGCCCTCACTGAAATGAAAGGCATCGGGCGACGGGCGGCCCGAGTCATCGCCGAAGTGGCCGACGTCGATCGGACGGCCACGTTCGGTACACTCGACGACGACACGATCGACTCCGTCGTCGAGGCCGTCGAGGACTTCGATACGCACGTCCCCGACTGGCTCACCAACCGTCAGAACGACTTCTACACCGGCGAAAGTGGCCATCTCACGGGCTCGGACGTCGAGCTCACCCGCGATGAGGACATCAACCGGATGCGCATGATCCGGTCCTATCGCGGCGTACGCCACGAGCGTGGACAGAAGGTCCGCGGACAGCGGACTAAGTCCACCGGCCGGACAGAGGGCACGATCGGCGTGAACGTCGAGGAAATTCGAGAAGAACAGGCAGAAGAAGAGGAGGCAGCTGAATAATGGCACTTCCAGGAGAGAACACCAAGTTCTACGAGACGCCAAATCATCCCTACCAGGGTGAGCGGATCGCCGAAGAAGGCGATCTCGTCGGCCGCTATGGCCTGAAGAACAAAGAGGAGGTCTGGCGAGCCCAGTCCGAACTTCGCAACTACCGACGGGAGGCCCGACGGCTTCTCGGTCGGGTTGGCGAGGAATCAAGCGAGGAGTTCATCGAGCGACTCCAGCGTATCGGCATCCTCGACGCCGACGAAGCCCTCGACGACGTCCTGTCACTCGACGTGACCGACGTCCTCGAACGGCGCCTTCAGACCGTCGTGTATCGCAAGGGACTGGCGAATACGGTCTCTCAGGCACGACAGTTCGTCGGGCACGGCCACATCACGATCGGGGACCGGCGGGTCACCACACCCTCGTACACGGTCGAGATCGACGAGGAGGACACCATTTCGTTCGACGAGACGAGCGCGCTCGCGGACGAACTGCACCCAGAACGCGCATCCGCACAGGAGTGATCATATATGGCAAATGAGGATTCCACGTGGGGTATCGCTCACATCCACGCCTCGTTCAACAACACGATCATGACCATCACCGACCAGACCGGGGCCGAAACCCTGGCCAAGTCGAGCGGTGGCGCGGTCGTGAAGCAGAACCGGGACGAGGCCTCGCCGTACGCGGCCATGCAGATGGCCGATGAGATCGCCGAGACCGTGATGGAGCAAGGCATCGAAGGCGTTCACGTCCGAGTACGTGGACCCGGCGGAAATCAACAGCAAAACCCCGGCCCCGGGGCACAAGCCGCTATCCGGGCCCTCGCGCGAGCGGGGCTTGAGATCGGGCGGATCGAGGACGTTACCCCGATCCCCCACGACGGCACCCGGGCGCCGAAGAACGCGGGATTCTAACATGGCAGACACCTTCGAGGTCGAGTTCATCGAATTGGCCGACCGGGAAGCCAAATTCCTGGTCAGGGGGATTACCCCGGACCTGGCAAATGGCATCCGGCGAGCGATACTGGCCGACGTGCCGACGCTCTCGATCGATACGGTCCGGTTCGTCGAGAACTCCAGTGTAATGTTCGACGAACAGATCGCTCTTCGACTGGGTCTGGTCCCGTTGACCACCCCCGAGGGAGAGTTCGAGGAGGGCGACGTCGTCACACTGGCCCTCGACGTCGAGGGACCCGAGACGGCGTACTCCGGCGATCTCGTCTCCGCGGATCCGATGGTCGAACCTGCCGAAACGGAAATTCCGATCATCCAACTCAAAGAGGACCAGCGTCTCGAGATCGAAGCAGACGCCGTCCTCGGGAGCGGGCGTGACCACGCCAGACACCAGGGTGGTGTCGCAGTCGGCTATCGCCACCTCCAGGAAATCGAGACACTCGGTGACGCCGACGAATACGGCGCCGACGAACGGGAGATCGTTCGGGGCGTCATCGAGGAGGATGGCGAACTCATCCCGACAGAAGAGTTCGACAACGACCTACGAAACCGGTATCCTGACACGGAAGTCGCCGTCAACGAAGTCGAGAATGCCTTCGTCTTCCACGTCGATTCGGACGGATCGATGCCGGTCACGGAATTGATCACCCGGGCCGTGGGCTCGCTCCACGGCCGGGCCGATGAACTCGAAGACGCAGTGAAACTGTAACGATGAACACGCCGATCCCTTCAAACGCGACGGTCGACCCGACCCCGGGAGCGACCGCGCAGTACCCGACCGAAACGGGTTTGAAGGGGCGGCCCAAACCAAGAATCGCGAGCGAAACCACGTGCAGGGGTAGCCGAGTCAGGCCAAAGGCGCAGCGTTCAGGGCGCTGTCCCGTAGGGGTTCGCAGGTTCAAATCCTGCTCCCTGCACTCACCACACTTTTCCACACCGTAATGAGCAAGACAAGTCCGAGACTCAGCAGCCTCATCGCCGAATGCAAGTCCGTGGCCCGCGAGACGGGCGCGGACATCTGGCGAGACGTGGCCGGTCGGCTCGAAAAGCCACGCCGGTCCCACGCAGAGGTCAACCTGAGTCGTATCGAACGGTACGCACGCGAGGACGAGACCGTCGTCGTTCCGGGCAAGGTGCTCGGTTCCGGCGCACTGCGAAAGTCGGTCACCGTTGTTGCGGTCGACTTCTCCAGTTCCGCCCGATCGAAAATCGAGCGCGCGGACGGCGAAGTTCTCAACCTCGAACAGGCACTCGAACAACATCCAGACGGATCGGAGATGCGGGTGATCGCATGAGTCTCGCAGAATTCGATGCCGACCTGGTCGTCGACGCCCGCGACTGTGTGCTGGGGCGAGTTGCGACCCAGGTGGCCGAACGAGCCCTCGAGGGCGACCGCGTGGCGGTCGTCAACGCCGAGGACGCCGTCATCACGGGTCGACGCGAGGATATCCTCTCGAAGTACGAGGACCGCGCCGAACTGGGTTCGGACAGGGGGCCCGCTTACCCGCGACGCCCGGACCGAATCTTCAAGCGCACCGTGCGTGGCATGGTCCCGTTCAAGAAAGACACGGGCCGCAAGGCGCTTTCGAACGTCCGCATCTACGTGGGTAACCCCCACGAGAAAGAGGCCACAGTCCTCGATGACACCTCGATCGACCGCCTCTCGACCACCCGATTTGTCACCCTCGGGACGGTGGCAGCACACCTCGGAGCGAACGTCACATGGTAACAAACACGAGCGGTAAGAAGAAAACGGCCATCGCCCGGGCAACCGTGAGCGATGGGGAGGGTCGCGTGCGAATCAACTCGACGCCGATCGAACTCGTCGAACCCGAAATGTCCCGGCTCAAGATGCTCGAGCCGTTCCGTATCGCCGACGATGAACTGCGCGAGGACGTCGATATCGACGTGACAGTCGAGGGCGGTGGCTTCGCCGGACAGGCTGACGCCGTCCGGACGGCCATTTCCCGTGGCCTCGTCCAGTTCTTCGGCGACGCAGAACTGCGAGACGCCTTCATGGAGTTCGACCGCACGCTGCTGGTCAACGACGTCCGGCAGCCAGAACCCAAGAAGTGGGGCGGCCCGGGGGCACGGGCTCGCTACCAGAAATCCTACAGGTGATTCAGACATGATGGTCCCAGTCCGCTGTTTCACGTGCGGTAACACGGTGGGCGAGTACTGGGAGGAGTACCAGGACCGCGCAGCCACGTTGGACGGTGACGAGGACCCCGAAGCTGTACTCGATGACCTGGGCGTCGAACGACACTGCTGTCGGCGGATGCTCGTTTCACACGAGGATCTGGTCGACGTCGTGTCCCCCTACCAGTAACATGTCCACACAAGAACACTACAATCGGTACGAGAAGGCCCGAATCCTCGGCGCCCGAGCGCTGCAAATCTCGTATGGGGCACCGGTGCTGATCGAGACCGATCAGTCTGAACCGATCCTCATCGCCGCCGAGGAATACGACTCGTCGGTCCTGCCCTTTACGGTCCGGCGGGATACCACATGACGCTGATCGAGACGGTCCGCCTCCGGTCGATACTGGATTCCCGGGGCAATCGAACCGTCGAGGCCGACGTTCGAACCACCTCCGGTGGATTCGGGCGAGGCGCAGCACCGAGTGGTGCCTCGACGGGCGAGCACGAGGCCATCGAACGTCCGGTCGAGGAAGCGATCGCGGCCGCCCGGGAACACGCCGTTCCCCGTCTCGAAGGGTCGGTTTACGCCGGCGACCAACGCGAGGTCGATCAGATTCTTCACGCCGCAGATGGCACCGATAACTTCGCAGAGATCGGCGCGAACAGCGCCGTCGCCATCAGCATGGCCGCCGCAAAGGCCGCAGCCGACGTGCTCGGTGCCCCGCTGTACCAGCACCTCGGTGGGGCATTTCGCGGTCGCTCGTTTCCGATCCCCCTCGGAAACGTCATCGGTGGCGGAGAACACGCCGCCGAGGCGACGGCGATCCAGGAATTCCTCTCGGCTCCGATCGGGGCTCCGAGCGTTCGCAAGGCAGTCTTTGCAAACGCCGCGGTGCACCAGATAGTCGGTGAACTTCTCACCGAACGCGGCTACGCCCCGGCGAAAGGCGACGAAGGAGCCTGGGCCCCCGCGACCACCGAGGACGAGGCCTTCGAGGTCATGGCCGAGGCCACCGAGCAGGTGGCCACCGAGGTCGGCTTCGAAATCGGCTTCGGCCTCGACGTGGCGGCCGCCGAACTCTTCGAGGACGGCTCCTACCACTACGACGAGGAGACCAAATCCACCGACGAGCAGATCGAGTACATCGCCGAAATGGTCGACGAGTACGATCTGGTCTACGTCGAGGATCCCCTGGACGAGAACGACTTCGACGGCTTCTCCCGCCTCACGGAGCGGGTCGGCGACCGCACCCTCATCTGCGGTGACGACCTGTTCGTGACCAATACCGACCGCATCGCGGACGGTATCGAACTGGGCGCGGCTAACAGCGTGTTGATCAAACCGAACCAGATCGGCACGCTCAGCGACACGGTCGACGCCATCGAACTCGCCCAGCGAGCCGGCTATGACCCCGTGGTCTCCCACCGGTCGGGGGAAACCGAAGACACGACTATCGCACACCTCGCCGTGGCGACCGACGCCCCGTACATCAAAACC